>CANLAL010000024.1 GCA_947488045.1 Alphaproteobacteria bacterium | reverse complement strand
GCATTCAGTGATTCCGTGAGCGCAATTTCAGTGCCTACGCCGGGAACAAAAATCATATCATTTTTCTTAGTGGTCAATGTCCCGCCGGAATCCTGAACCGTATAACTGACCTCAGCTAGACCCACGCCTAAGCTCACAAATCCCATAGCGCGTTCAGTAAAAAGCATGCCTCCACGGCCTGCTACGATCACACTGGTTCCAGGTTTGGTCGCTACCATCGCACCTGAACTAGGTCCAACTGCGGTTTTTGTGTTTCCACCAGTAAATGTGGCGCGTACTTCGCCGCCATAATAAAAGTTATTATAAATTTCGCCTATGCCTGCGGTAGCAACTGCGATGCCGCTTGTACTTGACACTTCATTGGAAGTGATACTTCCACTACCGTCAGTTGTATCTTGTTTAATTTGGCCTGAGCTTACGCCGCCTTGAATGCCAAGAGTGGGGCCTGAAAAGGACTCGGCATGAAGGATTGGGGATATTAAAATGCAAAAGCATGCTGTGCATAAAAGATTTTTTTTCATTGTTCCGCCCTGATCTTTTTGTAACTCAAAAACTTATTAGGGTAACTATACAATGCTATTTTAAGTTTTGCTACCAGAAATCATAAGGTTGTCAATGGATGGTATAATGATAATGCGCGTATAGCAAAGAATGACTGCCCAGAAAGCGGTTAATGGTTGTGGTGCCTAACTATTTTGTGATGAAAGAACTTGTATGAGGGCACACCATAATGACGGCGCTCCCTCTAAAACAGGGAAGTTTTTCTTTCAAATCCTTGCCTCCCAATTCATTGAGCTCAAATCAACGAAGGTTTTGAAAAATTGATTTTTTAAGCGAATTTTGTTAGAATGAGTTGATGAAAAATATAAAAAAGGAATTTTAATCATGTCTCTCATTCAATCGTCGTTCTTCACGTCTTATAAAGTCATCCCGGGCTTGATCCGGGATCTCAAAATCCATGCGATAAGATGCTGAATCAAGTTCAGCATGACAGTTTATAAAAAGTTGTCATCTTACAAAAAGTTGTCATCCCGGGTTTGATCCAGGATCTCAGCCTGCCCATAAAACATTAAAAACCATGGATATCCATTATCGCAGGGATATCCACTTCAATCCCGCAGAAAATAAGGAAACCATATGAAGAAAAAAAATTTTTACAAAAATGATATCCATAGGCCCCAAAGTCGCACAGTAAAAGGAAAAATCCTGGATATCCCATGGATATCCAGGATATCCATCAGCAACAACGAAAAAGGTCAATAAAAGATGACCTATTTACTGATCTATGATGTGTATAGGGTTAAAGACACTGATGTCTCTTACATAAACGCCACAGAATGTGATATAACAATCCATACCTTAAGAAACATTTAGGAACCCATGAGCGATCTTTTTTCACAAACACCCAAAGCCCCGCCCATCAAGCAAACGTACTCGGCTCATGATATTGAGGTCTTGGAAGGCTTAGAGCCTGTGCGTCATCGTCCAGGTATGTATATCGGGGGGACGGACCTTAAGTCCATGCACCATTTGGTGGCAGAGCTTGTGGATAATGCCATGGATGAGGCGGTGGCAGGTTTTGCAACGCGCATCGACGTTTCTTTGGGTGAAGGTAATCGGTTGACTGTGTCCGATAACGGCCGCGGTATTCCCATTGATCCGCATCCTAAGTTTCCTGATAAGTCAGCGTTGGAAGTGATCTTAACGACCCTACACTCCGGTGGAAAATTTACTTCAAAAGTCTATGAAACAGCCGGTGGACTTCATGGTGTGGGTCTTTCTGTGGTAAACGCATTGGCGTCCCATTTAGAAGTGGAAGTTGTGCGTGAGAAGAGGCTCTGGCGGCAATTCTATTCCCGCGGTATCCCTCAAGGGCCGCTCGAAGATTTGGGCCCTCTGAGCAATCGCAAGGGCACACGCGTAACCTTTGTTCCCGATGATGAAATCTTTAAAGGTAATCTTCATTTTAATCCAACCGAACTGCACAGTATGCTGCGTGCCAAAGCCTATCTGTTTCGGGGTGTGGAAATTTACTGGCAATGCGCGCCATCCTTATTATCTGAAAGTTCCAAAACACCTGTACAGGATAAGTTTTATTTTCCTGGTGGGGTGGGGGATTTTCTCAAAAATACCCTGGCTGATCGGGAAACAGTGACCTCTGAGAGTTTTGCGGGCCAGGGAGATTTACCGGATGCCATGGGGCGGATGGAATGGGCTTTGGCGTGGCCAATAGATGAAGAAGCCTTTGTTTCTACTTATTGCAATACTATTCCCACGCCTCAAGGCGGTACCCATGAGCAGGGGTTGCGCCAAGCGCTCCTTAAGGGCTTGCGTGCCTATGGCGAGCGGGTTTCCAATAAAAAAGCAGCAGGTATTATGGCTGAGGATGTTTGCGCTGGGGCAGTCATTCTTCTTTCAGTCTTTATTAAAAACCCACAATTCCAAGGACAAACCAAGGAAAAGTTGGTTAATCAGGAAGTGACTCGCGCTGTGGAAACGGTTCTTAAAGACCATTTCGATCATTGGCTCGTAGCCCGCCCTCAAGAGGCGAATCAGCTTCTTGAGTATGTAATAGGACAAATGGAAGAGCGCTTGAATCGCAAGCAATCCAAAGAAACAGCCCGTGTGAGTGCAACGCGCAGGCTGCGTTTGCCCGGCAAGCTCATTGATTGTCGTCAGACCACGCCAGAGGGAACAGAGATTTTTCTGGTGGAGGGAGATTCAGCTGGTGGGACGGCAAAGCAGGCCAGAGATCCTTTAACACAGGCTGTTTTACCATTGCGTGGGAAAATTCTAAACGTAGCCAGTGCCTCTCTTGATAAGCTGATGGCTAATCAAGAGGTGAATGACCTAGGGTTGGCATTAGGTTGCTCCATAGGTAAGAACTTTGACATTAAAAAACTGCGTTATGAACGTGTGATTATCATGACTGACGCGGACATTGATGGCGCCCACATTTCCTCCTTGCTCATGACCTTCTTTTATCTGCAAATGCGTCCACTTATTGAGCAGGGGCACCTTTACCTCTCGTTGCCACCTTTATATCGTGTCACTGCAGGCAAAGAAACCTTCTATGCACTGGATGATGTACAAAAGGATAAACTGATGCTGAAGCTAGAGGGAAAGAAAGTTGAAATCAGCCGTTTTAAAGGCTTAGGCGAAATGCCAGCAAAAGTTCTCAAAGAAACAACCATGAACAAGGCGCAACGGTCCTTGTTGCGTGTGATCATTCGTCCGGGCGAGGATACCCAGCTGATAGATCGCCTTATGGGAAAAAAAGCAGAGGAACGTTTTCTTTTTATTCAAGAAAACGCTCCTTACGTGAAAAATTTAGATATTTAAGTTAGCTATTGGTTCGTCAATGTGGTTGAGTTTTGAATGGGGTATCTTTTCTATGAAAAATTCTAAAAGCTAGGTAACGCCGCTATGACCCGTTGAATGGGTAAAGTGGCGGATGGGGTGGGATTCGAACCCACGGAGGACTTTCACCCTCGCCGGTTTTCAAGACCGGTGCCTTAAACCGCTCGGCCACCCATCCATAAAATGACAGTTAAGTCGTTTCATAAAGGGCAGTCTACCTAGATTTTTAACATTTACAATGGTCTTTTTTATAAAAATTGTGATAGAGAGGGGAGGATGTTGCTCTTGAGGAATTCTGGCAAATTTTAGCAAGAGCAGCCGTGCGATGATTGAAGATATCCATCAATATAAAACAACGGCTCAAGAACTGGGGTTTTTGGGGAACGGCAAGTCGGGTTTCACAATAGAGTAAAAATCTGAATTTAGTCCTTCGCAAAGGTCGCGTTTATAAAAGTTCATACCACTTTTTTTCATCACCATTTTTGAGGCTATATTTTCTGTATGGGTAAATCCTATTAATTTAGAAATGTTGGTATTGATGAAAGTCCACTTTAATATTGCTCTCAAGGCTTCAGTAGCATAACCATTCCCCCAATATTCAGGAAGAAATAAGTACCCAACTTCAACTTCCCCACTGTCAATATAGGCTATACCCGCTCTTCCTAAAAACTCTTCTGTCTCCTTTAAAATGCACACCCACTTACTAAAAGCATATTTTTGTTGATGAGAAATGTAGCTATCTAAGTCTTGCTGTATTTGTTCTTTTGTTTTGATACCACCCGGGTAGAGTTTCATTACATCTTTATCTGTGTGAAGTTTATAGAGATGTTCATAGTCATTTTCAGTGAAAAAACGTAGAAGCAATCTTTCTGTTTCAACTATGGTTTGACTGATTGGTACATCTTTCATGATAGATATTCTTTATTGTGCGTATAAGCAATAAGGGGAATGGCGGGAGTGACGGGACTCGAACCCGCGACCTCCGGCGTGACAGGCCGGCGCTCTAACCAACTGAGCTACACCCCCGAATTAGGAGTACCCTCGTGTTAACCCAAATCAGTCCTCCAGGTCAACTGATTATTAGGGGGTCGATGTAAAATTTTCTTGTTACTGAGATTTTAATGCTAGGAAGTGCGCTGTGGTCCTGGCTGGGGGTATATGGTGAGATTAATAAGTGCTCAATGCCTGAAAGAGAAGAGTGAAAAAGGCCTCTGTATCCATTTCGTTTGTCACAAAAACCTGGGCAGATTGACTGTTTTTTCCATGCCAATCCACAACAGTTCGGCCTTGAGTCAAAGGTGAGTCCATTTCCACAGCAACATGGCAGGCTTTTCCTTTAAAGTATTGTGGGGAAAGAACATAAGCAACGGCGCACACATCATGAAGTACGCATCCCTTTTTACCCCAGTCCAAGTCAGCAATGTGCATAAGTTCCACCATATCAAAAACCATCTTAGCAGTAGGGTTTCCTAGCGTTAAAAGCTCTTGAGCCCGCTCACGGGTTAGTTGTGCATAGGATGTGGTCTCAAGACCAATCATGGTCGTTTTAAGGCCTGAGTTTAGAACCACATGAGCCGCATGGGGATCATTATAAATATTGAATTCAGCTTGACCGCCCGGGGTATTGCCTTCGTATATGGCCCCACCCATAAAAACCAACTCCTCAACTTTATCTCGAATGGAGGGATCCTTGACTAATGCCATGGCAAGATTAGTAAGGGGGCCTAATGCAACAAGAGTGACTTTTTGAGGGTGGGCATGCAGAGTCTCAATGATAAAATCCACCCCGTGTTGAGCTCCCGGGCCGCGCAGGGCAAGCGATAGCTGGGCATTGCCTAACCCTGATTTTCCGTGCACGTGCTCAGCAGTGTATAAGTGTGTTTTAACCAAGGGGCGCCCACATCCAGCGTGAACAGGAATATGGTTCATATTAGCGTGGTGACAAGTAGTCAAAGCATTGGCAGTTACAGCATTTAAAGGAACATTTCCACCCACAGTCGTGATGCCTAAAATGTTTAAATCATTCTTCCTTGAAAAGGCTAAAAATAGTGCCACAGCATCGTCAACGCCTGGATCGCAGTCAATGATAATTGGTTTTGTCACCGATTTTACTCCCTATACCCCTGGTTTATAGTTTTGCCTTTACAAAGATAGTCTCTGCAGCTATCAGGGTGATATCACAAAATTGTGTATTAAGACAATGGCGTATCAGTTTTTTCGCTCATCAATTATGGAGGATTAAATGTCGGGTTTGTCTCTTTTTTCTCACCCAGACTACGATAGTCACGAGAGAGTTCTCCATTTTTTTGATGCCAATTCAGGTGTACAAGGTGTTATCGCCATCCATAATACGTATCGAGGGCCATCCTTAGGAGGGTGCCGTATATGGCCCTATACTACTGGGGCTGAGGCGCTTACTGATGCTTTGCGTTTATCCCGTGGAATGACCTACAAGGCCGCTCTTGCCAATTTGAATTTAGGGGGTGGCAAAGCTGTCATAATGGCTAACGCAAAGACTGATAAGTCTGAGGAGTTTTTCAAAGGCATTGCCCAGGCAGTTAATGATCTGTGTGGAAAATATATTACGGCTGAAGATGTTGGAACCACAGTTAAAGATATGGTGGTTATGAAGAAGTATACAAATCATGTTGTGGGTTTGCCTGAAAATTTGGATCAAGATGATGGTGATCCTTCTCCCTATACATCTTATGGAATTTTCCAAGGTATCTTGGCCAGTGTAAAGCACCGCTTTAAAACGGATCAAATGACAGGGTTAACTGTTGCTGTTCAAGGTGTTGGGAAGGTTGGTTATCATCTGTGCCACCTTTTGCATGCGGCGGGGGTAAAAATCATTGCTTGTGATCTTGATGAACAGAACGTGGCGCGTGTCGTCAACGAATGCCAAGCTACCCGCGTCGATCCTGAAAAAATTTATGGTGTTGAGGCAGACATTCTATCTCCCTGTGCTTTGGGTGGCATGATCAATGATGATACAATTCACCAATTCAAGGTAGCTGTCATTGCAGGAGGCGCAAATAATCAGCTGGCCTTGCCTCGTCACGGTGCGGCCTTGCATGCTCGCAAGATTCTTTATGCTCCGGATTATGCCATTAGTGCAGGTGGGCTCATTCGGGTAACGTATGATGGCAAAGATTTTCAAAGACAAGACGTCATGGATCATGTCAGCCAAATCTATCAAACTATGTTGGAAGTTTATAATAGGGCAGAAGAACAAGGTATTTTACCCAGTCAAGCTGCTGATCAAGTGGCAGAAAAACGATTTGGGAAAATATAAGTTAAACAATATACATCCCCAAGGAAGAGCCTGCTCAAGGAGTATTTTATTGTGTTAGGCTCTTAACTGCATGCTCTAATCTTAATTGGGCAAAGTTATGCGCTGCAAGCTTTAGGGTTTGGATATGTTTTTGTATGGCCTCAACATCATCAGTTAACGCTGCCCTCTCAAGATTGTTGATGTCCAATAAGAGTAAGTTTGTAGCTTTAGTAGTTAAAAGACATCCATCAATGGTCAAAGCTTTTTGAGTGGCTTGAATTAATTGTTCAGCTAAAAGCTTTGTTTCCATCAATATACGTTTTGCATAATCTTCTTTGGCATGAGCCAAATCGTTTTTAAGTAAGGCCAGGAGAGCCGACTGAGAAAGGCCATAAGTAGGATTGACCTCAACACTTTGCGTTGTTCCAGTGAGTTCTTCCTGCGCAGCGACCGTGAGTAGTCCATCCACATCCACAGAAAAAGTCACAGAAATCCGGGTGCTTCCAGCAGGTAGGGGGGGAATACCTTTGAGGGAAAGGTGGGCCAGTGATCTACAATCAGCAACCTGTTCACGCTCACCTTGTAAGACATGTATTTTAAGGGCTGTTTGTCCATCCACTGCCGTAGTGAAGTGTTGGGTGACTTGTGCTGGGATGGGTGTATTTCGAGGAATGATTTTCTCTACTAATCCACCCATGGTTTCTATGCCCAAAGAAAGAGGAGTCACATCGAGCAAGAGAGTTTTACTTCCTTGGCTTAATGCGTGAGCAATTAGCCCAGCACCTAGAGCCACAGTTTCATCAGGTTGCAAATGCGTTAATGGCTTTTGATGGAAAAAACTTTCTACCGCATGAGAAATGGCCTTTAGTCGTGTGCTTCCACCTACGAGAATAACTTGGCCAACCTGATGGGTTTCAAGTTGAGCATCGGCTAACGCTTGTCTGCACACAGACAATGTACGTTCAATTTCAGGCTGGCATGCTTTTGAAAAATCCTCTGCATAGATTGTTCCAGAATAAAATTGGCTGTGATAACTGATTGTATAATCTATTCGCTCCTCTTGAGAAAATCGTTCTTTAAGGCGGCGAATAATCAATTGGAGTGTAGCATCTAAAGGAGGAAAGTTAGGGTGCTTTTGTGCGATCAGAGTATAAAGCCTACGATCAAAATCGTCTCCTCCCAAGTGGGTATCACCACCTGTGGATAATACCTGAAAAACGCCTTGATGGGGTTTCAGAAGTGTAAAGTCAAAAGTACCTCCCCCTAAATCATACACAGCAAAAATTTGCGTTGGATTAGCCTCTAACCCGTAAGCCAAAGCAGCGGCTGTCGGTTCATTAAGCAGGCGCAAAGGAGTGAGTCCTGCGAGCAAAGCTGCTTGTTTAGTTGCATTGCGGGCTGCATCATCAAAATATGCGGGAACAGTGATGACTGCTTGAGAGATAGGTTTTTTTAAAACTGATTCAGCTTGAGTTTTAAGATGTTTCAAAATCAGTGCAGATAATTCAACAGCTGTCCATTGTTTTCCTGCGGCAATAATAGTGGATTCGGGAAGATCAGGTTGACCCATGAGTCGCTTAATAGACAGAATGAGCTGACCGCCATGACTATCGATGGCGTTTTTCCCCACCAGTGTGAGTCCACCATCGGTGAGGCGAATGGCGGAAGGGACCAATCGTCCATCTGCCAAATTCAATACCATAGGTTTATTCTTATGAACGATTGATACGGCGCTTAGGGTTGTCCCTAAATCTATACCGATAACAGGGCCTAAGTCCTTCTCATGGGGAGCGGGTGTTTTTCCTGGTTCACAGATTTGTAACAGCATGAAAGGGGTACTCGTCATTTTCAGTGGTAATTAGCTTTGTAAGATATTGATATTGTTTTATGGCTCGTGCGGCAAGTTGTAAATCATATTCTTGAAACGCCTCCTTTAACTCACCTTCCACTAGCCTGATACGAGTATGAATTTGGTCATAAAAATCTTTTTTCTCTGAAGGTAAAGTGAGGTGCATAGCTTTTTCTTGAAGATCAAAAATGGCTTCAAGAAAAAAATCAGTACATATGACAGTTTCAGATGAGTAGGGACCAAAAATCCCTTCATAAAGGGCGATCACTCTGGTCCTGCCATATTTTAATGTTTGATAGGCTTTATTAAGTGCAGACATTTGATCTTGTGCATAAGTTCTTTCTTGATTTGAATGAATAAAACGATCGGGGTGATGCACGTTGGTTGCTTGAATATAGGCTGTCTCGAGGGTCTCATTGGATATCTCAAGTGATGGTTCTAAGCCAAGTCGTGTAAAAGCATTGATCTCTTGAACCGGCTGTAGTTTTTTGCAAAATCCGCAAAAGGTGCTGTGTTTAAGGCCAATTTCTTGGCAATTCCAACAAATAAAGTGGAATAGAGGCTTGCCCTGATTAGACATGGAATGACTCTCCACACCCGCATCGTCCTTTCTCGTTTGGATTGCGAAAGACAAAGCCTGATTGCATGTCTTCCTCTGCGTAATCCATTTGCGTGCCTACGACGAAAAGAAGGGCCTTTGGATCGATGAGAACGGTAACATCTTCACAATTTACCCGTTCATCCAGAGGGTCTAAAGCATCTGCAAACTCCAGTGTGTAGGCAAGGCCAGAGCATCCCTTGGTGCGTACACCAATGCGAACGCCTGCAGAAGGTGTCCCTCGACTATCCAACAAATGCCGAATTCTCTCGAGTGCAGATGCTGTAATGGTAATGGGGGGAGGCAATGCCATGGCTTTATATCAGGCCTGAGAAGAGCCTGCCTCCTTTTTGGAAAGATAGTCAGCAATAGCTGCCTTGATGGCATCTTCTGCTAGCATGGAGCAGTGAATTTTCACAGGTGGTAGCTCTAACTCCTGTGCGATAACTGTGTTTTTGATGGCTCCCGCTTCATCTAAAGTTTTTCCCCGGATCATTTCTGTGACCAGGGAACTGGAAGCAATGGCAGAGCCACAGCCAAAGGTTTTGAATTTGGCTTCTTGAATAATACCGGCTTCGTTTACACGGATTTGTAATTTGAGCACATCTCCGCATGCGGGCGCCCCTACCAACCCTGTTCCCACATCTGTGGCCTTTGGATCTAATGAACCCGCATTACGAGGGTTTTCAAAATGATCAATAACTTTTGAACTGTATGCCATGTTGTCTGCTCCATTTATATGTTGTTTAGTGGGCTGCCCACTGAATACTTTTTATGTCGATGCCTTCTTGGGCCATTTCCCAAAGTGGGCTAATTTTTCTTAGTTTTTGGACTTGGTCTATAATAATCTGCGCTGCTGTGTCAACTTCATCCATTGTAGTAAATCGCCCAAACCCAACCCGTAATGAGGTGTGAGCCAGCTCATCTTCCACGCCTAATGCGTGTAAAACATAAGACGGCTCAAGTGAAGCCGAGGTGCAGGCCGAGCCAGAAGATACACTTAAATCTTTGATGCCCATCATGAGGCCCTCACCTTCAACATAAGCAAAGCTCAGGTTGATATTGCCCAAAAACCGATGTGTAACATCACCATTGAGATAAACTTCATCTAATGCCTCAGTGATTTTTTTGTAAAATCGATCATAAAGAGCTTTTAAACGAGTCTGCTCTTGTGACATTTCTGCTGCAGCGATTTCTGCTGCTTTTCCGAGCCCAACACACAAAGGGGTGGGCAGTGTACCAGAGCGCATGCCACGTTCTTGGCCTCCGCCATGAATGAGAGCTTCCAGTCGAACGCGAGGCTTACGCCGTACGTAAAGTGCACCGATTCCTTTGGGTCCATAAATTTTATGGCCTGATATGCTCATGAGGTCAATGTTCATTGCATCCACATCCAACGGAATCTTCCCAAAAGCTTGGGCAGCGTCCGTATGAAAAAAGACCCCTCGTTCTCGGCATATTTTTCCAATTTCACCAATCGGTTGAATGACACCGATCTCGTTGTTCACGGCCATAATAGAAACCAAGACTGTGTCATCGCAAATTGCAGATACAAGCGTAGCAAGATCAATCAGTCCATTAGGATTGACAGGCAAATATGTGATGCGAAAACCTTCCTGCTCCAAGTGACGACAGCTGTCTAGAACGCATTTATGCTCTGTAACGCAGGTAATAATGTGTCGCTTCTTCTCTTTATAAAATCGCGCAACACCTTTGATGGCCAGATTGTTAGATTCTGTGGCCCCGGAAGTAAAGATGATGTCCTTTGGGTCAGCATTAATGAGCTTAGCCACTTGGATACGTGCTTGTTCAATGGCTTCCTCAGCGTCCCAGCCATACACATGATTGCGAGAATGAGGATTTCCAAAGCGTTCTGAAAAATAAGGAATCATAGCGTCTACCACCCGTGGGTCACAGGGGGTAGTGGCTTGGTAGTCAAGATAGATCTCGGGGTAAGTTTTTTTCAAAGAGGTTAACATGTTGCTGTCCTTGTGAGTGGAGTATTTTCATGAAGTCTGCGATGCACACGGAAATATAGATTCAACCATGTTTGGGTTAAGGCATCAATGTCAGCAGGTTTAGTTTGGTGGCCAAGAGAAACACGCAAGGCACATTTTGCTTCATCGAGTGTGGAGCCCATGGCCAACAAAACATGGGATGCGCGCATTTTTTTAGAAGCACATGCAGCGCCAGCACTCACTGCAATGCCCTCTAAATCAAGAGCCATCAATTGACTTTCTTGTGTGAGGCTGAGTGTAGAAAAGCAGCTTGTGTTAGGCAATCGAGGCGCATTTTTACCATAAATTTTAAAATTAGTGACTTCTGACTCTAAGGTCTTTTCCAAGTGGTTGCGTAATCCTGCGAGGAAAATCATGTCATCCCTAAGCGCCGCTTCAGCTGCTGCCAAAAACCCTAGAAAAGCCGGTATGTTTTCTGTTCCTGCACGCAAACCTTTTTCTTGGAGTCCTCCACGAATCAAAGGTTCAAATTTGATGTTTGACTTGAGAATTAAAGCTCCAACACCTAAGGGTCCGCCTATCTTATGACCTGACACTGTCATCATGTCTACACCTAAGTCTACAAAGGAGACTGGGATTTTGCCAAAGGCTTGGGAGGCATCTGTATGGACGAGGGCGTCATGGGCTTTGGCCAAGTGTGCAACCTCTTGAATAGGTTGAATAACACCTGTTTCATTATTTGCAAGCATGATTGAAACCAAAGCAGGCTTAGCAGATTGTGATAAAATCTCTTCAAGATGAGCCAGGTCAATAATGCCCTCAGAAGTCACGCGTACCATGCGATGGGTTTCACCCTCTTGGGTAAGGTTCTGGGCGCAATTGTTAAGAACTGAATCGTGTTCAATAGTTGAAGTAATGCGGCTGTTCACAAATTTTTGACATCCGGAAAGCGCGAGGGTGTTTGATTCGCTTCCCCCGCTAGTCACAATAAGTGTATGTCCTTCTGCACCTATGAGTTGCGCCATTTGAGTCCGCGCATTCTCCAGTTGGTCTCCTTTGGCCCGGCCGAACCGATGGATAGACGAAGGATTTCCCCATGTGGCATATGCTTCTATCATGGCTTGTAATGCTTCAAGACGGATGGGGCAACTGGCGTTGTAGTCCATATAGATCATAAGCTCACCTCTTCGCATAAGCGGAGTTGCCCTTGTGCTGGTGTGGGGCTATCACAAAGATCAGCCAATGTTTTTTTGCCCAAGTAATCAGAAATATGATCTTCCAAGTTTTGCCATAAGTGATGGACTGCGCAGCGCGTGGAGGCACCTTGGCAACCTTTTGTTTCCGGTGTGCTGCTACAGCGCGTAATCTGTAATGGTTCCTCAATTGCCTCGAAAATCATGTCAATGGTTAACATGTGGGCGGGAACAGCTAAAATATAACCTCCCTTTTGTCCACGAGTGCTTGTGACCAATGCTTTATTTTTTAACCGATTAAAAATTTGTTCAAGATAAGGCAAGGGAAGATTCTGACGTTCAGCAATTTGTGACAGCTGAGCAGGCTCATTTTCGCCATGGTGACTTACATCCGCAAGGGCGAGTAAAGCATAGTGGGTTTTTGCTCCGAATCTCATAAATAGTTCACCATCTTAAATTGCACGTTCTTTAGAATTTCACTGGACAAAAAGTACGCGTTTTGTTACTTGTAAAATATAAAAATAAGGCCAAAATTGTTGCCTGGTCCGACTATAAGATTCCTGATCATTTAAGTCAAGTTTCTTCTCGTGCTAGTGCCCATCAAGGTCTACATGTATTTTATGAGTGGTTTGAAGAGAGGATTTAATATGCCCGAAGTCATTTTTCCTGGTCCAGAGGGACGCATTGAAGCCCGCTATCATCACAGCAAAGAGCAAAACGCTCCTATTGCAATTGTTTTGCACCCGCACCCCGCGAATGGGGGCACGATGAACAACAAGGTCGTATTTAACTTGTTTCGCACTTTTGTTGAACAAGGGTTCAATGTCTTACGATTTAATTTTCGGGGTGTTGGGCGGTCTGAGGGTCGTTTTGATAATGGAGAAGGCGAATTATCAGATGCAGCAGCTGCTTTAGACTGGCTGCAGGCGCAAAATCCAAATGCCAATAATTGCTGGGTGGCGGGATTTTCTTTTGGAGCCTGGATTTCCATGCAATTGCTTATGCGCCGTCCTGAAATTGGTGGATTTATTTCCATTAGTCCACCTGCCAATCTTTACGATTTCAACTTTTTGGCCCCTTGTCCAGTTTCAGGGCTTATTATTCAAGGCGATCAAGATTCTATCGTGCCGCATGAATCAGTTGGGCGTTTGGTTACAAAACTGAATAGTCAAAAGGGAATTGCCATCGACTACCGCTTGATGGAAAAAACAGGACATTTCTTTGAAAGCCAGTTAGATACGCTTAACAATCATGTGCGGGAATATTTGGTGCACGCCACTGCGCCCTTGCATAAAGTTTCTAATCTATAGAGTTTTTCGTTGACAGACTTTGTAACGAAGGGCTATAAACACCTTAAGTTTTGGAGAAATTAAATGAAAATCGTTAATTCATTGAAGACCATGAAAAACCGTCACCCTGCAAGCCAGGTAGTCCGTCGTCGTGGTCGTTACTACGTGATCAACAAAATCAACCCCCGCTTTAAAGCACGCCAGGGTTAGTCAACCTTTTTTGGCGATGGATTACAATTGCATTCTTGTAATCCATCTACCATAGCTTTGCACCATTCTCGCACAAATATAACGAAGTTTTACAGAAATTGCTTTTTTAGCGTCATTCTTCCACCGTATACCTATTGAGAAGCATTAAAATGGAATGTGGCACATTTCTCATGAGATCATTCTCTCATCATCCAATGCAGATGAGTTGATATCCATCTGCAAATGGATATCACACCCAAATCCCGAGAAAACAAGGAAAGTACACGCAAAAAAAAATAAAACATGAAAATGATATCATTTGACCTACATCCCCCAGTCTGCATAGAAAAAACAGTGATATCACTGTGATATCCAATCACAAACATTTATGGGCTGCAGGACAAACAATCGTACCATGACATAAGGGGGTGGTTGGTTGCACGATCTTCCCACCCAAAAACCATCAATTCATCTTCGGCCCGTGTTAGGGCGACATACAAAAGCCGATAGTACTCATCATAAAGTCGATTGATGTAATCTTCATGTGCTTGAGAAAGTGCAGCAGTTCGTAAAGAGGCGTTTGCAATCCACAGCAAGCCTTTTCCTTGGGGATTTTGTATAAACTCAAAGTCCACATCAGGTAAGCGGGTGGCATCGGCCAGTATGACAATAGGGGATTGCAAACCTTTTGCGCTGTGGACTGTCATAATACGGATTTGGTCCGTCTGCTCATGGCCTAAGACACGTTTGATGGGATAATCGCCTATTATTTCAAACCACTCTACAAAGCCTTGCAGACCTTGCCCAAAGGCTTCGTACTGAGTTACACGTCCTAAAAAAGCATCTAAGAGAGGTATGATACTGGGGCCATAGTCTGTCAAAAAATCTTTTTGAAAGTAAGCAAATAGCCTTATGAAAAAATCAGAAGTCGCACGGCTGCAGGCTTCTTGTTGCCAGCGCTGAAGCGTTTGAGTCAGTTCATAATAAAGCTCCTGGTGCATTATATGTTCCCATAAACTGACCGTTCCTCTATTCAAAACCAAAGCTTGACGGGTTGTTGGATCCAGTTTTCCAAAGGGTGAACATAATACGCAAGCTAGACTAAAATCGTCCTGGGTATTTAAGCTCCATTTGGCAAAGGCCAAGATGTCTTGCGTGATTAAGTGTTCGTTCAAACGTGTTCGATCCGCGGGAGCGGTAGGTAACCCGTGTTCAAGAAGTGCATTATAGAGTGCCTGTGTAAGCGGCCCTCGTTGCTGTACGAGAATAAGGTAATCTTGTGGGCGTACAGATCGATTTTTCCCAACAATGGTATAATTTGAATGAATTTGTGAGTAAATCTGTTGTGCAATAGCTTGTGCTGTCGCTTCAACAGGGTGAGTTCCTCCTTGCTCTTTCCCAAACTTGGGAAACAGTGTTAATAATCCGTGGGATTGTAATCGTGCGGAAGGATGACTGAGGGGTTCGTGCGCAATACCTAAAGCCCGGCGTGCTTGAGTTGTATTGAATACAGCATCAATTTTGTTAAGCAATGGGCCTGTGGTGCGATAGGAGGACCTTAAGGCGATATCCCACCATTGTTTTCCACAAAGTTGGGCTTGATTTTTAAATAAGTTCTGAAAGTGGAGAAAACTTTCTAAAAAGGCTCCCTGAAAACTGTAAATAGACTGTTTCATATCGCCTACCACAAAAAGGGTTTTGTGTGAGGACTCTGTGTCAAAAAAATCCTGAGCCAACTGCGTTATAAAATGCCATTGAAGAGGGCTAGTATCTTGTGCTTCGTCAACAAGAATATGGTCAAGGCTTTCGCTTAGTTTATAGTTAATCCATGGCGCCATTTGGGGGTGAGCCAACAGCCCATTGGCGCTGTGGATCAAGTCTGTAAAATCCAAACGTTCTCCTTTTAAGAGCTCCATCTTTTGAACTAAGGCGTGAGTCAGTTGGGCAAGCGCATGAGTGCTGATGGCCATTTTATACATAGCCGCGTGCATTGAATAATTTAGTGCTCTTTGTGCAAAGCATTGGAGCGTTTGTGTTTCATGGGGGTAATTAAGTGAAAAACGCTTACTGCATAGTTTCTCCCGGAGAGTTCCTTTATTTGTCAGAAAAATTGGGGTTAACTGAGACCATGAGAGGGAGTCGCCATGATTTTTGAACAAGTCAAAAATTTCGACTGATTTTTTTTGATCCATACTTTCAGGGGATTTTTCTAATGCTTGGCTAATGGTTTTAAGTTGATCCCGATCAAATGGACTCCATTGGTCTGAATGAGGCATCATGAAAGATTGAAGCTCTGCATCAATTTGTTTTGTCCATTCATTATCTTTCAGGCCTTGTTTATTGGTATGAGTGCGCAGCATGACTGCATCAAGATATGATCGGATAAGGGATGGTAATCGCCCTTCAGATACATAAGGTGCAATCTGTTCAAGGGATATGTGAACTTTAGGATCTGAGGATGTGAAAACAGTTTCTAAAGATTTTTCAAATAGTTGGATATTTTCTATATCATCCATCACTTTTAAATGGGGCGCAATGCCTGCTTCTAAAGGGAATTGACTCAATAACTGTAAACAGTAGCCATGAATTGTTGTAATTTTTAGCATGTGCATGCGATCGACCAGGCGATAAAATAGCTGTGAAGCTAATGTCATTTGATGGGCCGTTGGTTTTTGTCCTAGCAGTGCACTGAGGTTTTCACTCAGATCAGATGCTTCAATTTGCGCCCACTCCAGAAGGCGCACTCGGATACGATGTCCCATTTCACTGGCCGCCATATTCGTAAAAGTCAGGCACAATATACTTTCAGGTTTTATGTTGTTAAGAAGCAATGCTAACACACGGTCTGTAAGTGCCTTTGTTTTTCCAGTGCCCGCAGATGCGTTGACCCATATGCAGGCTGTCACGTCACAGAGCTTTTGTTGAAGAGAAGGATCTGTCATCTGCCGATCTCAAATCGGCCTAAATGTGCATAAGGATCAGTAAAGCGTCCTGGGTTTTGAATATAGTGAAAACAGTATTCATCTTCTATATAAGCGGCCAATCGTTCTCGCAGCATATGCTGGAATTCCTCTTGAAGAGCCCCTAAAGCAGGCTGGCTGATTTCTAATGAAATTAAGGAAGGTGCGCCTATTTTTGTTTGTCTATATTCAATTTTTTCACATATACGTACACCTAAGGACTTAAACCCACCTTTTTCTAAAATGAGCGCTTCATGGAGGAGTTGTACGTCTTCTAAGGACTCCACCCCTTTTCTGGTGGGCAATTGACCCGTTTTATAATCAATAATATGGACGTCTTCACTGGCTAAAAGATCCAATCGATCCGCTCGGGCTTTCAGGGAGAGTTCATGATTTTTGAGTGAAAAAGTCCAAAGTCCCTCAATTTCAGGATGCATCTGTGTTGACTGATCTAAATCAATTAAGTGTTTGTCAAAGATATGGTCGAGGGTTTGCTCAAAACGATGGGTTTGTAATCTAGAAAAGTGGGCTTTATGCATCAATGGATGGGCCAATGCCTTTAATGCTTCACGGGTTTGGTGCGATCTTTTTAGCAACACAAAGTGGTGCATGATCTGGTGAAGTATTTGGCCGTAACGAGCAGGTGTCAAAATGTATCCAAAAGGATCTAAAGGCTTTAACTTAAGAATATGTGCCCCATAAAAAGCATAAGGATTTTTAAATAATTTTTCTAATTGAGTTGCTGAAAAGGTCAAGGGCTTATGAATAAAAGGAACGTAAGGAGCTTTCCAAGAGGGATGAGTTTTTTGTGATACGGTCGTTTTCTGTGTAGTAGAAAGAAAAGCCATTTTTTCGAATGTGGCAGGCCATTGGTCTTTAAGCGCCAACTCTAAACGAATCAGCCAGGGAGAGGGCAATGTGGGCATCCCATTTTGATAAAGACTGCGTGTAATATAGATTTCAGGAGCTGCTAAGCATCGCATAAAATCATGGGCTGATTGACCAATGGTTTGCTCAAAAGGTGCGAAACCTAATTCCTGACGCGTGCGCTCCCCAAGCCATGGGCTTAAGTGAGGGCTGCGAGGCCACGAACCCTCATTGCAATTAGGAATAATCAACCGCTGAACATGCAACAGGCGAGCTTCCAGTGTACCCAAAATCTCCACACGGGTTTGAATCTGTGGGTCGGGAAGTGATAGCAAGCTCACTTGCTGGCGAAAAAATGTGAGGTAG
>CANLAL010000023.1 GCA_947488045.1 Alphaproteobacteria bacterium | reverse complement strand
TTTTTTCATTGAAAAAAATCTTTTATCTCTCGTAAACCACTGATAAGTATAAACCATATGAACTAAAAATGGATCCCCTTATGGAAAAGCAAAAGTATTTTAACGTCTCTTGGGAAACCTTTCATCGAGACAGTCAAGCCCTAGCCTGGCGTTTAGCAAAAATGGGGCCTTGGAAAAGCATTGTGGCCATCGCAAGGGGCGGCCTTGTTCCAGCCACTATTGTGGCTAGAGAGCTTGATGTTCGGCATCTAGATGTTATCTCCATTGCCAGCTATAGTGACGAAACCCATAACCAAGGCAATTTAGAGATTCTCAAGGCCATCGAAGGTACGGGTGAGAGCATTCTTGTCATTGATGACTTGGTCGATACGGGCAGCACTGCACAACTTGTACGTCAAATGTTACCCCAGGCCCACATTGCCACCGTTTATGCCAAAGCAGCGGGCCTGGAATATATTCACACTTATGTGACAGAAGTCAGTCAAGATACCTGGATTGTTTTTCCTTGGGAAGTGGACAGCAAATCGGTTTAAGCATCCACTCACTCTCTTTAGGGCATAAAATCTAACATTAGATCTGGTGACTCAAAAGAGCCAATGATGGCAACCATCACGATGAAGAACACAATAAACATCATTGTATCTTTTGGATTTATTGTTGATGATTTCATTTTGATCTCCTTTCTTAAAAGGATGTTACACACACTATTAACCATATCCTCACCATTGTTAATAAGTGGTTAAAAGATCCTAAAATTTTAGCGAATCAGGTTAATGACAAGAAACGAAGGTTTTTAAAAATTGATTTTTTTGGACGCATTTTGCTAGGGTGGATTCCTCAAAAACATAAAAAAGGAATTTTAATCATGCATTCTTATAAGTTATTCAATCGTCTTCAATTCTTTAATTCTTATTCATCCATCATCCTACGGTCATCCCAACACGGATGATGGAAAGGTCAATGCCAGATTTGTGCAAACTATGTGTCATCCCGGGCTTGATCCGGGATCTTTTGACGAGTTGGCCTCAACATGTCATCCCGGGCTTGATCCGGGATCTCATACCAGGTCCCAATGAGATGCTGAATCAAGTTCAGCATGACAGTTTACAAAAGGCTGTCATCCAGGACTTGTTTATTGTCACCCCAGACTTTTTCATTGTCATCCCGGACTTGATCCGGGATCTTTTGACGAGTTGGCCTCAACATGTCATCCCGGGCTTGATCCGGGATCTAACCTTGCCCTTAAACATGCAAAACAATGTGATATCACAAATACACAGGGATATCACAGCCTCAGCTCCAGAAAACAAGGAAACCATATGCAAAAAAAAATAAAACATGAAAATGATATCCATTGCCCTCAAAACCTTGCATTACAAGGAAAAATCAGGGATATCCCATGGATATCCAGGATATCCATAACCAACAATCCAAAGCAGAAGATTTATAGGACACAATCAGCTTTAAAGAAAAGAGTTCCCTCCCCTAGGGTTTTTGGCTAAAATGCAGCACCTTGACACAAATTGAGTAACACCATGGGGAAAATAACCCTTATTTCATCTGATGCCGCATTATTCCTACAACGGCGTGTTTATGAGTCCCTGGGTCTTGCACTCATTGTGCTTGGCGTGTTGATAGGGCTATGCCTTGTATCTCATAATCCCCTTGACCCATCCGTAACCACGTCTTCCTCCGCCCCTGTTACAAACCTTTTAGGATTGAGCGGCGCCTTTACTTCAGATCTACTTTTCTTTTCTTTTGGATGGGCCTCCTATTGGACGCCTCTATACTGTTTCTTTTTTGGGTGGAACCTTTTGAAGCACAGGCGAATTCTCTCACGCCGTGAAGCAGCTCTTTGGATGGCATTGCTGATGACTCTCACCTCCACTCTCTTTGCACTCATGCCCCCAAGCGGATATTTTCATGGAGGTATACTGGGTTATATGCTCACCGAGGGGCTTCAAAGGCTTACAGGAATTCCGAAAATTTTCTCTGCGTTTGTCATTGTGGCCACCACGATGGGATTTTTAACCCACACTCTCATCAAACGCTTAGGCCCCTATCTGATTCGTTTGTGGCATTCAAAAATGACAGAAATGCCTCAAGACGATCACGATCTCTACACACCATTAACATCAGATTTTTCTGATCCCCAGATGGATCACGCAAGACCGATTAAAAGGGAGTCGATTCTTAAGCGCCCCCTTCCAAGGGAAAGCCGCTCTGAAAATACGCAGCCACAGCCAGGCCTTTTTGACGCTTTAGATCAGAGCACAGCTAAAGGACCACCTGCACCACAAGGTCTTGATCAATGGTCTCTCTTGCCCTCACTTAACCTTCTTCAAGCGCCACCTCCTGCCCAAGTCACTGCAGCTCCCGATGCTCAAACAGCAAAGTTGCTTGAGTCTGTTTTGGAAGAGTTTGGCATTAAGGGGCGTATCATTCATGTACGGCCAGGCCCGGTAGTCACCCTATACGAGCTAGAACCTTCAGCAGGGACAAAATCCTCACGCGTTATTGGGTTATCTGATGATATCGCACGGTCCATGTGCGCAATATCCGCACGCATTTCTATTATACCCGGACGTAACGCCATCGGGATTGAACTTCCAAATGACACGCGACAAACAGTTTATTTAAGAGAACTCCTCACCAGCCCAAGCTACACCCACTCGAATGCTATTCTTGGCCTTGCTCTGGGTAAGGATATCGGGGGTGCCCCCATCGTGGCTGATTTGGCCCGCATGCCCCACCTGCTATTAGCGGGAACAACGGGATCAGGAAAGTCCGTTGCAGTAAATACCATGATTTTATCTTTGCTTTACCGATTATCTCCTCAACAATGTCGATTCATTATGATCGATCCTAAAATGCTGGAACTTTCCATTTATGATGGTATCCCTCATTTGCTCAGCCCCGTCGTTACCGATCCACGCAAAGCTGTGGTGGCCTTAAAATGGACTGTACGTGAAATGGAAGAGCGTTACCGGTCTATGTCAAGCTTAGGCGTTCGCAACATCGAAGGCTACAATCAAAAGCTCAAAGAGGCCAGCGAATCAGGCCAAGAGATCACACGTAAAGTACAAACAGGGTTTGATCCAGATTCAGGAAAGCCAATAATCGAAACCCAACCATTGGATTTAACGCCACTGCCCTATATTGTTGTGGTGGTGGATGAAATGGCAGACTTAATGCTGGTAGCGGGCAAAGATATTGAATCAGCTGTACAACGACTGGCTCAAATGGCCCGAGCCGCAGGCATTCATCTCATTATGGCCACGCAAAGGCCTTCCGTGGATGTGATCACCGGCACCATCAAAGCCAATTTCCCCTGCCGTATTAGTTTCCAAGTCACATCCAAAATTGACAGCCGCACCATTTTAGGTGAGCAAGGGGCGGAACAACTGCTGGGACAAGGTGATATGCTCTACATGGCTTCTGCTGGGCGCGTCACCCGAGTACATGGCCCCTTTGTCAGTGACAAGGAAGTGGAAGCCGTCGTCAGTGCGCTTAAACAACTCAAAGTCAATCAAGAGCTGATTGACATTACAAGTGGTGATGAAGATGACACCGAGTCTTCAGGATCTTCTTCGGATAAAGGCAACATCGACCCTCTTTTTGACCAGGCCGTAGCCTTAATTTGCAGAGAAAAAAAGGCCTCAACGAGTTTCATTCAACGTCACTTCCAAATTGGATACAATCGCGCTGCGCGTATCATGGATCAAATGGAAGCTCAACGCATCGTCAGCGCCGCCAATGCTGTTGGCAAAAGAGAAATTTTAGCGCGAACAGAGGATGCAATGTAATGAAATTCCCACTCAGATTGGTCGCAGGCGTTTTCGCCCTATTTAATTTATTGTACCTGTTCTCTCCAACAGCAAGGGCGGCTGCAACTTTACTGGAAACAGCTAAACCATATGAAGCTTATATGAATAACTTACGCAGCCTTAAGGCCACTTTTATCCAATTGGATAAAGCGGGAGAAGCTTTTCAAGGAAAATTCTATCTCTTCCGACCAGGGCATATGCGTATTGAATATGCGCTCACACCCGACGGGAAAGAAACCTTGCCCATACTCATTATAGCCGATGGATCACGATTCATCCATTACGACAAAGAACTGAAAGAAACTCAAATGGCGAGCTTTGATGCTACCCCTGCAGGGTTTTTCCTTAAAGATAAAATAACATTTTCTGGTGATGTGACCCTTAAAAGCATCCAAACAAAGGATCAACTCACGCAAATTGAGTTGATTAAAACAAAAGCCGAGCATGAGGGAACCTTAACCTTAGTTTTTAGTGAAAATCCGCTTAGCTTACGTAAATGGATTGTCACTGACACCCAGGGTAATCACACTACTATTACCCTCGTGCATGCACAGGAGAACATCCTACTTGAACCTGATCTGTTCAATCCACAACTTCAAGACCCCAATCGCCTTATTCTAGATGCGCCGGTTGACTTAGGAAGTAGCCCCTCTCCTCAAACAAAATAAGATCCTCAATTCCCAGTAAGGCTAGTTTCTTACGCAATCGGTAAAGATGCGTTTCAACTGCATGGGTTTGAGCATCGGGTGCATAGCCCAATACATCCACTTGAAGGGCTTGTATGGATTGTCCCTCTGGATGCACACATAACGTATTGAGTAAACCACACTCAATTTGCGTTAGATAAGCTACTTTTTCACGAACAGAAATGCTTTTATGTAAAGGTGAGAAAAGGACGAGGCCAATACTCCAAGGTCGATAGCTTTCACTTTCAAGAGCTTGCAACACTGTGATAAGCTCTCTTATTTTAAAGGGATAATGGAGGACAAGCCCCCCACCGGATATAAAATGAGAGAGCACGATGATTGGCAACGTGCTGGAAACTTTTGAAGAACCTTCAGTTAAGGTGTTATCGTGAATAATGACCTGTGTTTTCTCATGAATGTCATGACTTAAACTATATGCCTTCAACCCTTGGAAAATTTCTTCCATAAATGTAATCAAGGCTTCATTTTGACTGAGCAGAGCCACATGCATGGTCTTAACTTTCTTTATTCTGGAATTTACTGAATACACGGCACCTTGTCATTCGCTCAAAAGCTACCTAACATAAGATAAAATATAAAGTCATTATACAGGTCCTTCATGATTGATACCAGACTCCTCAATGAAAGCTTTTTTCTTGGGAAATTATCTCTCTGCCATGCTCTTTTTAGAGATGACTCACGCTTTCCATGGATCATTTTGGTTCCAGATTTACCTCATGTGACTGATTTTGATGATTTACCAGAAACTGCAAGACATAATGTATCAAATGATATTGCGCTTGCAGGACGGGCATTAAAACATGTATGGCCTGTGGAAAAAATCAACATGGCTTCCATCGGTAACAAAGTGCCCCAATGCCACATTCATGTGGTGGGACGCACAAAAAGTGATTCCCTATGGCCTGAACCAGTTTGGGGTATAGGAGAACGGGTTCCCTACGGCCCAGACTACGCACAAGAAAGGACACATGAATTGTGTCGTGCTCTCGGGCTTAACCCTCAAGGAAAACTATAAAATGATTTTTATACAAAAACTGACTTCTCTTCCCTGGAAAATCATCTGTGTACTCTCCTTCATTGTTGGTATTGGCATTCTTATGCTCTATTCCGCAGCCGGCGGACATTTTGCTCCCTGGGCCAACAAACAAACGGCTCATTTCCTTCTTGGCTTAATCTTAATGCTTCTTGTGGGCATGTCGGATATCAGACGGGTTCTCCACTATTCCTATGGCCTTTACGTGCTTGCCTTCATTCTTCTCATTCTTGTTGAGATTACGGGATGGATTGGCATGGGCGCTCAACGATGGATTAATTTGTATTTTTTTCACCTACAACCCTCTGAAATCATGAAAGTTGCTCTTGTATTAGCCATTGCTCGTTATTTTCATAATGTGGACGGGCACGATATTTCAAAACCCTCCAGACTCGTCATTCCTCTAGCCTTAGTTCTTCTGCCTGTGGCCTTTGTCCTCAGGCAACCGGATTTGGGAACAGCAGTCATTTTGCTCAGTTTAGGGCTAACCATTTTTTTTATTGCAGGTGTCAGCTTATATTATTTCTTAGCTGGAGCTTGCCTAACAGGCCTTAGCCTGCCTATTGCTTGGCATTTTCTTCATCAGTATCAACGCAACCGGGTCCTTAATTTTTTAAACCCGGAACACGACCCCCTCAACACTGGCTATCAAATTTTGCAGTCAAAAATTGCCCTGGGATCTGGCGGGCTATGGGGAAAAGGTTTTTTAAAAGGAACCCAAAGCCACTTGAATTTTTTACCTGCCAAACAGACGGACTTCATTTTTACCATGCTTTGTGAGGAATGGGGCATGATGGGCGGCACAATACTTATTGGTTTATATTTCATTTTGATTATTTATGCTCTCGCTGTTGCTTTGCGTACAAAATATCGTTTTGGCCGCATGGTAGCCGTGGGCATGGTCATGACATTATTCCTTTATATGTTCATCAATATGGCTATGGTGATGGGCCTGGCCCCTGTTGTAGGGGTTCCACTACCATTCATCACCTATGGAGGGACATCACTTCTCACGCTTATGGTAGCCTTTGGGTTAATCTTTTGTGTGGATAGATCCCGTGATCGCAGCATGACATCGGGATATATCACTTAACAATAAAAGAACATTTTGAATTGTTAATATAATAATAGAAATATGACCTTTTACTACGTTCTTTAATAACACATAAAACATGTCTCGATTAACACTTCCCCTAATACTATCCCCCATTCACCCCTAAGAATCAGATTTCCACTATTACCAAAATGACCTCCTTATCCCCTTCTCCCCATGATTTGTTAAAAGCACCCAAATATTAGACAAGTAGAATGACAGATGTTCGTCATTCCCCATTTCAAGAGGCCACATATGTCACCCCGCTGTCCATACTCGAAATATTTCAAAGAAAAATGTTCATATATTCAACAAAATAATTTTCATCATTATGAAAAAAACAAATTCAATTGTTTTTTTTACAAGGCAGACATGCATAATTCGAACGTTCTAACATTTTAGTTGTGGCAAGAATGAGCAATTTGCCGCGAAATCGTTGAAAGTAAAGGGTATTTTTTTACTTAAATTTTCTTTGACATTGCTCATAATTCGCAGTAATTATTAAGTACACAAATGATCAATGGAGGTATGCAAAATGATCAAGTCACACAGAAACCGCAACACTCAGGGCTCTTTAGCAGGGTGTAGGGCTTTTGACGCGTCAGTAAAAAATGCAGTATTTTCTGAAAGCGACTTTTACTTAATATTAATTCGATCCATGATTGGCTCCAAAAAGCAAAAGGCTGACGTTTTTTAATGATTTTTTACAGTGAAGACATAAAATCTCATAAGTTTTGAAGAAGTCCTTTCTATAGCCACTTGACCGTCCTTATTCCTCTCCAGTAGGGTGTGTTCCAAGGAACACATCATGAAGGGCGCGAGCGAAGACTGTGGCAGGACTTTCATTTCAAGATATTATTTTTAAATTACAATCATTTTGGTCCACCCAAGGGTGCGCTATTTTACAATCTTATGACCTAGAAATGGGGGCCGGCACTTTCCACCCCGCAACATTTTTATGTGCCTTGGGGCCAAAACCATGGAATGCAGCGTTTGTTCAACCCTCTCGCAGGCCAGCTGATGGTCGCTACGGGGACAATCCCAACAGGGTCCAAAAACATCACCAGTTTCAAGTGATCATGAAACCCGCACCTCTGGACATCCAAACACTCTACTTGAAGAGTTTGGAAGCTATTGGACTTGACCCTAAGCTTAACGACATACGCTTTGTGGAAGATGATTGGGAAAGCCCAACTTTAGGGGCCTGGGGTCTAGGTTGGGAAGTCTGGTGCAATGGTATGGAAGTCACGCAATTCACTTACTTTCAACAAGTCGGTGGCTATGATTGCAACCCCGTCTGTGCAGAGCTTACTTATGGACTTGAACGCCTCGCCATGATGCTACAACAAGTGGAAAGCATTTACGATCTTGACTGGAATGGGGCCGAGGGAGAAAAAAAACTCACCTATCGTGATATATGCTTGCGTTCAGAACAGGAATTCTCAGCCCTGAATTTTACCTATGCCGACACAGGCATGCTGCTGCAGCATTTTGCAGATAGTGAAGTTCAATGCCAGATCCTCATTGAGGCCCACTTGCCTCTTCCAGCTTACGAGTATTGCATGAAATCCAGTCATCTATTTAATTTGCTCGATGCACGCGGGGTGGTGAGTGTTACTGAGCGCGCCAGTTATATTGCTCGGGTCAGAAATCTCGCAAAAGCCTGCTGCACACTTTGGCTTGAAGAAGGATCAGCCATATGAACAACCTATTGATCGAATTTTTGTGTGAAGAAATCCCCGCTCGCATGCAAGCCAATGCAGCTCATGATCTTGGCCAGCTCCTCAGCGAGCAGCTCAAGGGATTAGGTCTCACGTTTGAAAATATGCAAACTTATGTAACCCCAAGACGATTAGCTGTTTCAGCCACGGGCATCCCCACTCGTCAAGAAGCTGTTGTTATTGAACGTCGCGGCCCCCGTGTGGATGCACCGCAAGCTGCCTTGGACGGATTTATTTCCTCCACAGGGCTTCCCTTAGCTCAATGCGAACAGCGTGAAACCCCCAAAGGCACCTTCTACTTTGCAACGATCACTCAGTCACCACAGGAAACTTCAGCGCTATTGCCAGGCTTGATCACACACATCCTCAGCCAACTTTCATGGCCTAAGTCCATGGGCTGGGGCCTAGGAAGCCACGTGCGCTGGGTACGCCCTCTACACAATATTATGTGCATTTTTGCCGGCAAACCAGTGGCGTTGAGCCTAACAATTCCCTCCGCTCCTCACACTTTGGGGCATCGATTTCTTTCTTCGGGAACTATTTGCGCCCACGATGGACCCAGTTATGTGGAAAATCTTCGAGCAGCCCATATTTTAGTCTGCCCACAAGAGCGCCGGAAAGTCATTACTTCCCTGGTCCACAAAGCAGCCTCTGATAAAAATCTTAAAATCATTTTGGATGAATCTCTCCTCGATGAAATCAACGGATTGGTAGAATGGCCACATGTGTTGATGGGAACCATTGATGAAAACTTCATGAGCCTGCCTAAAGAAATTCTTATGACCGTTATGCGACATCATCAACGTTACTTTGCTTTAGAAACAGAGCAAGGAATTCTGGCGCCCTTTTTCATAACCGTGGCCAATTCACTTTTCGCTGATGGGGGAAAGACAGCAACAAGAGGCAATGAACACGTTTTACGTGCCCGTCTAAGTGATGCCCGATTCTTTTGGGATGAAGATCAGAAAAACACTTTAGAAGGTCATGGTAAAAACCTCAGCCGTCTTATTTTCCATACAAAACTTGGCACCCTTTTGGACAAATGCCAACGTATTGGAACCTTGGCCCATCAATTGAATGAAACCTTACAATTGGGCCTTGATCACCAAACCATAACACAAACAGTACAACTGATTAAGGCTGACCTAACCACACAAACCGTCATTGAACTGCCTGAACTCCAAGGCGTCATTGGCCACCATTTGGGCAAGCATGAAGGTTTAGCCGAACCCATTAATCAAGCCATACGCGATCACTATGCGCCCAACAGTGCACAAGCACCCGTAGCCAAGACTCCTTTAAGCATTCTTATGGCCTTAAGTGATAAACTTGATACTTTGGCGGGGTTTTTCCTCATAGGTGAAAAACCCACTGGGTCAAAAGATCCCTACGCGCTACGTCGAGCTTGCTTAGGAATCATCCGCACAGTTTTAGAAAATCGCTTGGAACACTTCACACGCTCTCAAGCATTCGCGTCAGCCATAAAAGGTTACCCAGCTTTAGCTGATCATAATGAAAAAACTCAGTTAGACCTGATTAACTTTTTTCAAGACCGTCTCAAGGTTTATCTACGTGACGCAGGGTTTACCCATGATGTTTCCACAGCGGCCATGAATCAAGACGATAGCTTGATTCGCATATGGGATAAAGCATTTGCCCTCAAAGATTTTTTAAATCAGGAATCAAGCGCTCTCCTCTTACAAGGCTTTAAAAGAGCCAGCAATATTTTGTCCAATGCAAAAGATTGGATGCCTGGCCCATGTGACACTTCATTATTCAATCAAACAGAAGAGCAGTCCTTATATACTGCCTATGAAGAAGCACATGCAGAAATGAAGCGCCTGCTTTCACACCAAACCCAGGAAAATATCAAAAAGATGCTTTGCATTTTAAGTGCTCTTTCACCAGCATTGAATGCTTTCTTTGAAGCGGTAATGGTAAATGCCCCTGACCCACAAATACGTCTTAACCGCCTTAGTCTTCTCCATCTCGTACAAAGTCTGTTCCTAAGTTTACTCGACTTTAATGTCATTGAAGGGGCTTAGCCCCCCTTAACTTCTTCTTAACCGCCCCCCCTTATTCTTAGCTTGATAAACCATATTAAGCAAAATAAGGGAAAACCCCATGGAAAAGCTGCTTCCAGTGGCCTTCATACTCATTGCATTAAGCGCAGTGGCCCATGCTGATGAACAAAAACCGCTAATCAGACATACAATTCATATTACGGCCACCGTTCTGCCGCACTGCCGAGTTGAAGAACGGCCCCCTGTCCTTACCAAAACACATTATGTTCTCTCATCCATTAAAACTTGCAACTCAGGAAAACCACCAGAGGTCATTGAAAAGCGCATACCTTTGGCTCAAGCAAAGAATGGAGCCAATGTTGGAATGGTCATTGCGGCTGATTAAAATCCAGCAGAATTTTGCTGTTATTTTAAAATGTGCCTTGCTATAGTGTGGCCAACCACCCATATGTATTTTGATGAGGGCCAATAGGATGAAATTTATACAGATTACTTTACTATCCATATTTACGCTGACTGTTAACCCTTCACTCCAAGCAAAAGAACATGTGAATATTATGGGACGCATTATTCTTAAAGGTGATATCAGCCCAACGTGCAAAGTCACATTGAATGGAAAAGAATCAGAAACGATCACCTATAATCGTGATGCACTTATTGATCTCCCCCCTATCGCATTGGCCGCAACATGTAACAAGCATGAAGAATATAGTGTTCAAATCGAGTATGCTGTCGATACCACAGGTCAAGGAATACTCACTTCCGATGATGGGCAAACTGTGCCTTTTATACTCAATATAGATGGCGTTCCCGTAGCTAATGGCCATAAATTATCGCCTATAGGTTTATCCATCGATAAAGAATTGACTGTGGATTTCTCATCTGCAAATGCTCAATCCGCTGTCAAAAAGGGCGATTACAAAGGTTCCATCAATTTTACAATCACAAGCGGCAGCTGACATTTAATTTCATGAGTGGCTTTCTCTTTAAATGTTTATTCCTATCATCAGAAATAGCTTGTCAGTGCTGAGACCATCATTCGAACCCGTCTAAGATCCATACAGGGCTTACACAGAATCTTAATACAGCCTTGATGAGTGGCCCCTTTACTCATTCATTTTTCGTCATGGCCTCACTGTATGCGTGAACAGTATCCTGACTGAGAGGATGTCCTGGATTTATGGGTGAGATCATTTCTATTACGCTAGAGGCTCTCGATCTGCATACACCGACTCTAAAAAAGTTCTGCAATAGCCAAAATGGTCAATGGCTTTCACATTTTGAGTGGAAAATCTTAATGCACTCAAAGTGAGCATTTAAACCCTCAACTTGGCCTCGGGTAAAAAAGCACACAAGACCAAGCAAAGCAGACATCTAAAAATGAGAGAGGTATTATGGAATGGGATCCTTCACAGGCACAAGTACCTCGGCCTTATCAGCATGATCACCGAACCCTACATAAATCAACAATACGGCTGCGATGCAAATGGAGGAATAGGTACCCACACAAATACCTATAATAATGGGCAAACTGAACTCAGCGATGACTTTTCCCCCAAAGAAATAAAGAGCAAGCAATGAAATGAGGGTCGTAGACGAGGTCAAAATAGTTCGGGATAATGTTTCATTAATGCTGCGATTGATGAGCTCTTTAAGCTCCATTTTACGATGCTTTTTAATGTTTTCTCGAATACGATCGTAAATCACAACAGTGTCGTTTATAGAATAGCCAGCCGTGGTAAGAATAGCCACAATGGCCGTGAGGTTAAACTCAAATGGCAAAAAACAATACATGGCTAAAATAGCGAAGCAATCATGAACCAGGGCCATAACGCCGCATACAGAAAATTGCCAGTCAAAGCGTATCCAAATATACAAAAGCATAGCAAGGATGGAAATAGTCACTGCCCATATACCATTTTTAATGAGCTCTTCTCCCGCTTTGGGCCCCACTGTATCGACTTGACGATATTCAATACCTGTCCCCAATGCTCCCCGAATTTTGGCCAAAGCCTCGTTTTGAGCCGCATCGTCACCAGGCTGGCGGGGAATGCGAATGAGTACATCCTGTGGCCCACCAAAAGACTGAATGGTATGTTCTCCTAAATGAAGCGCCCCCAAACGTTCTCGCAAATCTGCCACGTCTGCTTTTTCCGGCGTACGAATCACAATTGAAAATCCTCCCCGAAAGTCAATCCCATAGTTGAGGCCTTTATAAAACAAGCCCACCAAAGTGATCACAACCAATACAACGGATAGACCTAAGGTAATGAAACGAGAACCCACAAAGTTGATGTTGGTATCATGGGGAATAAAGTTAAATGAGCGCATGGAAAAACCTCTTATATGGACAACGTCTTAGGACGGCGCCACCTATACCAATAAATGATGATCAGACGGGTCAAGGAAATGGCTGTAAACATAGAGATGGCGATTCCCAATGCTAATGTCACCGCAAAGCCTTTGATCGGTCCCGTACCAAAAATATACAAAACACCAGCCCCAATAAGCGTTGTGAGGTTCGAGTCTGTTACAGTGCCCATAGCTCGTTTATATCCGGCTTCGATGGCTGACATGGCCTTCATGCCATTGCGCAGCTCTTCTTTTATCCGCTCATATATAAGTACGTTAGCATCCACAGCCATCCCGAGTGTCAAAGCAATACCCGCAATACCAGGCAAGGTCAGTGTCGCCTGGAGTGCAGACATAGCTCCCATAAGCCAAATAAGGTTGACGATCAAGGCAATATTAGCAATCACACCAAAGAACATGTATGCAAGAATCATGAAAATAGCCACCAGGATCACTGCATAAATAGTAGCCCGCTGTCCAGATTTAATAGAGTCAGCTCCTAAGTCAGGCCCCACTGTTCTCTGTTCCAAAACAGTAAGGGGGGCAGGCAGCGCACCGGCACGAAGCAAGAGCGCGAGGTCGTTGGCGGTTTTGACTGTAAAGCCACCCTCAATCATCACAGACCCACCAGAAATGGGCTCATTGATACGTGGCGCACTGATGACTTGATTGTCCAATACAATCGCGAAAGCCTTGCCTGTGTGTTCACGTGTGGCATCAGAGAATTTACGCCCACCCACAGAATCAAGTGCAAAGTTTACCACGGGAACACCTGTTTCATGATGGACACCTACTTTGGCATCCACGAGGTTTTCACCGCTCACAATTACTTTTTTCTTCACGAGGATTTTAATAGGCTCGCGACCTTCCTGACCTTCACGATCTGTCATCTCTAACAGTTCACAATCTGGCGGCACATGGCCATCCTGCGCATCGTGATCAGAATCCACAATACGAAAGGCCATTTTTGCTGTTTTACCCAACAGCTGCTTCACGTGCTCAGGATCATCAACTCCCGGCAGTTGGAGAATAATGCGATCATCTCCTTGCCGTTGAATGATGGGCTCTTTCGTACCCGTTTCGTCCACACGGCGCCTAACGATCTCCAAAGATTGCTCTACCGCGCTGCGCTTGCGTTCGGCAATGGATTCGGCTGTCAAGCGCACACTCACGGCCGCATCCGCCTGGCGAGAAACCACCAAGGAAGGGTCAACCCGCAAATGTATTTCTGTTTTTAGAAAATCTTCTGGATTACGTAGGTGAAAGATAACCTGATCACCCTTTACACCTATGCCTTTATAACCAATTTTTTGTTTGCGCAAAATATCTCGGATGCCGTCAGATTTGCTGACCATCAGATCATGCATGACGGTTTTCATATCCACTTCAAGGAGCAGGTGCGACCCCCCCTGAAGATCTAGCCCTAAAACAACTGTGTTAGAAGGTAACCAAGAAGGAAGACTTTCACGAATTTTCTCAGGCAAAATATTTGGTAGGGCCAAAATAATGCCCAGCAAACTCACCGTCAAAATCAAAATAACCTTCCATCTTGGCATATGCATCATGGGATGAGCCTCTACTTCTTCTTAGTGGATGTCGTTTTTGGAGCGGCTTTTTTAACCGCAGGTTTTTTAGCGGGCTGAGTTGTAATCGCAGGAGAGCTTGAACTGGAAGAAGCTCCTGGCTTTGAAATCACCTCAGAAACACTACCGCGGTTCAAACGCACCACAACACCGGGCGCAATCTCCACATGAATCTCTTTGTCCCCATCCACGCTGGAAATGGTTCCCAAGATTCCGCCTGAGGTCACAACCTTATCTCCACGCCGCAAGCTTGCCAGCATTTCGCGCTGTTGCTTCATACGTTTTTGTTGAGGACGGAAAATCAAAAAGTAGAAAATCACAATAATAAAAACAAATGGCAATAATGACATGGGGTCGAATGATCCGCCGCCTGTTGAAGCGGGGGCAGTTTGTGCGTGAGCAACAGAAAAAAGTGACAACATAACGATAGGCTCCTAAATATATACTAGGTTATAGTTTTACATGCGATAGGCTCTGCTGAAAAGAGCTCTTAAGCACTTTCGAGCAATAATATGCGAATGAAAGTCATTTTTATCATGACTGAGGGAGAATTACATCACTCTCCATAAGCAACAAGGGCAGAAATGACTTCAAACTAGCCAGTAGCTCCCGGTCAGCTTGGGTAATGGTCTCATTAATGAGTTGTTGAACAATGGCTTGACGATCACTTAATGAAACACTTCCAGAGACGGGAGCACTGCGACGCACCTTAGCAGAGGCAAATTTCTGGGCAAATCCAGTTTCATCTCGGATTTCAAAACGCACTTCCAATACAGCTTCATACTGCTCTTTAGCTTCATTAGAAAAGAGTCCACCCGTTGTAGCAATAGGAACTGACTTCAATGCCACACGTCGGATGGCAACAGCACCCTGCTCGTCACCACCTAAAGCCCGATAGCGTGACTGAAGCCATTGCTCCACCTGCTTGGTCATTGAAAGGTTGACCCAGGAAGCACTTTCATCCACGCCCTCTTCATCTTCCAAAACTACGTTAATCTGAGAAACAGCCAATCCAACGGGCGCTTCTGTCATAGATAAGGGGTTGACTTGCTTTAAGGGCGATTGGCATGCCACTAAACCCAAACAAGCAATCCCTAAAAAGCATCGCATAAAAGTGTGCATTATCATTTTATTCTCCTGACTTAATCACCCCAGGCGGGGGGTACCAAAATATCGTAAACAAAGCTGCAAAACTCACAAGTCACTGGGACACTTTCAAGCACCACATCTCCTTGCAACTGTTCGCTCATAGCCTGATCCACAGCCTTTTGAATCTTTTCCTGAGAGCATCGACACTGTGCCATTATGGGGCGCGCGTCATGCACGCGCACACCATGCTCATGAAACAAACGAAACAACAAACCATCTAAATGGTCCGAATCTGGCTCAAGAAGCTCACTTGCACTTATAGTACTCATATGGCATAAGGCCTCTGCCCAATGTTCCATCAATTCAGCTTGCGAAAAACCGTCAGAATGCTGCTGAATCATCACTGCGCCAGCTTTCCACTTATGAGGAAGAGAAGCCTTCGAAAGAAGCCGATCCGCCTGCCCTAGAAAACCCTCATGAGCAAAGTCTTTGGATCCTTGAGTCGCCAAAACAATTTTCGTGGGATGCTGAACAGATTGCGTAAAATAATGCTCCACACAATCTACCAATGTCGCCCCAGTTAATGCAACAACGCCCTGGTAACGCGCCCCCTCTTCTGGATCTAAAACCAAAAGCAAATAGCCCTCTCCTATCCATGTGCTTAAAGGTGCAGATGAGTCATAAGGACAGGTAAGAATATCCTCATTAAAGTGGGCATATCCGCGCAAAGCCCCTTGATGATCCACATCACATACCAGCGTATCAATGAGACCATCCCCTTTCACTTGAAGTGTGAGGATGCCATTCATCTTAAAGGAGCCGTGTAAAAGTGCTGTCAGAGACGCCAGCTGGCAAAGTAAAACGTTCACAGATTGTGGGTATTGATGCTGGTCCACCAGTGTGGTCAGGCTCTCTTGAAGCCTGAGTGCATAACCGCTAATGGACGTACGTTCCACGCCAAAGGGTCGTAAAGAATCATAAGGGTGTGTGCGATGCAAAATCATAGGATGAAACTAGCGTGATCAAAGCCCAAGGTCAAGTGGACTAGCTCGTTACAGACACCTTCAAATCTGCCCCCTTACCTTTAGAGGAGAAGGAAATCAGCTGACGAACCGCAGGAACAGGAACACCCGCTTCAATCAACTTGGACAGCACACGATGCCTAAATTCTTGGTCTACCAAGTGATAGGGATCTGGATCCGTCTTCATAATGGACATCACACTAACAGATGTATCACTGATTTTACTCACACCAATCACCTTAATCTTACCGACTACACGCGGAGTAAATGATTTATCAGCAAGCATTTGTGCCCCTACCTCTTCAAAAATTGCCACCACCTGACTCACTTGCGCTTCGTGCCCCACAGAAACTTCCATCAAGCAATTGCTATATTCTTTAGAAAGATTGCTCACTGTAGAAATAGTACCATAAGGGATGGTATGTAATTCGCCAGAGATATTACGAATCACCACAGTTCTTAAAGAAAAAGATTGCACTTCCCCACTGACGCCACCAATGGTGACCACATCACCAATATCAATACTGTTTTCCATAAGGATAAAAAACCCGGTCAAAACATCCTCAGCCAATCGCTTGGATCCCATGGCTACACCTAATCCTAGAATGCTCAGGCCCGCCAGCACAGCGCCCACATTCACTCCAAACTCTCCCAAAATGACAATTACAGAAATACCTGTAATGGCCCACTTCAATGTATTACGCAACACAGGAATGAGCGTTTTCGTGCGCACAGAAGGTAAAACTTTCACCCCATTCACGACAGCGGGTTTAAGTGCCTGTTGCATCACCTGATCAATCATTTCCCACAACAAAACTGAAACCGCTGTAACACCTAAGGCTGCGAAGATTCTATTGAGAGCAAAGTTTCCTAGTTCACTCTTGAGAAAGCCCACAAGATCAAGCCCCCATATATGTAAACATCCTAAAAATCCCAAAGCATATATGGCCGCATGACCCAATGCATCCAGATGGGGCATGGGTGTTTGAGTTCCTTCAATTGAAGCTATCGGTGTACGGGCAATAACGTGTATCATCCTCACAACAACATTGTGTGCAAAACGCATTAACAGCAGAAGCCCAATGGTGAGCGCCACACGCTTGACCAAAATCTGCTCCATGTGCTCAGATCCCAAAGCCCAGGCCACATAAAACCAACCGATGATAAATATGGCAAAAAAGTGCCAAACCTCTGCAATAAAAATTAAAATCTCACGTACGGCCTTGGAGCGAGATTCATTGATTTCCCACTCTGATCGTAACCACTGAGATACAGATTCACGCTCAACAATCACGAGCCGGACCAACATCATTGCAGCCATAAAACCCACAATCCTGCTCCACACCGCAGCAACTTCACGATCAAGCCCTAAAAGGGTGGCAACCCCGCTTAAGGAAAAACAGACAATCATAAATCCGAGCCAGCCTCGAAGAAAGGAAAACAAGCGCTGTGCGCATGCATCCGAACATATGATATAACGATTTTCTGGTGCCGATGGGCTCAAAAACACACGAGCCACAACCATAAGTGCACGATAGATAGAAATACTAAATAGTACATGGATTGCCAAATGTACTTTACCTTGGAAATCCTGCACAAAGCTCATGGACCCGTTAAGAAATTGGATAAATGCAACTCCCGCAGCATTAAACACAATAATGGGGATTAAGCTCACCACAAAGTGCATGACAAGAAGGATATGCTTGCCAACCATGCTTTTGGCCTGCCCAAGATATGATTTGTTACGTAGAGGCTCGATCAAGATCCGAACCCCTTTTTCAAACAAAGAACCTACTAATAGCGCAAGTCCCAATAAAATGAGAATGCCAACCAAGCTCTTAGCCCGATCCATATCGAAATTACGGGCAAAAATCCGCACATGCATGGGTACTTGTTCTATCTTAGGAACCAACTGAAGTACAAAATCTGTTACTTCAATGGATTTAAGAGTGAGTTTCTGAACCAATGTGTTCATAGTAGGAAGCATGGATGTAATAGGCTCGGACACCTGTGGAACTTTTAAATGCTTGATAGATTCAATGAGAGCCTCACGTTTTGCTGGGTCTTCCAAAGCTTTCAATAAAGGGTCCAAAACGGCAATAGCAACTTTAGTCTGCACAACACCATGATCATCTTCTTCAGCATGGGATAAATGCGTCATGGTAAACAACACCATGAGCACAATTACAAATACCCCTAATCCAGATAAAAGGAAGTTTTTGAGATTTTTTACAGCGCATGCATACATCATATTTCACCCTTTTCTGCTTCCGAAGGCCATTTCTGAACTTTAAAGCCCATAATAACTAAAATTTTATTAAAAATCTGTTAAAAGTTTCTCTTCCTTTTAGTCGACGCCTTGCTTCTCCTAAAATTCTGAGATAGCAACTATACGTCCCACTGGGCTAAGCAAGCTGCTTATAAATGTCTTAACGTCCTCATCCTTTCCCCCTATTGACGAATAAGAGGTTGATTAAAAAGGAAACTTTATCCCGTTTTTCCCTCTGCAGTCTTTTTTCGCAAGCCACCCCAGAAAGTCTCAACGAAGGTTTTGAAAAATTGATTTCTTGAGTGCATTTTGTTAGAGTGCAGATATCAAAAACTTTTAAAAAAGGATTTTTAATCATGTCTCACGCCAATCACCTCATTCTAAACCGTCATCCTGAGCTTGATTCA
>CANLAL010000022.1 GCA_947488045.1 Alphaproteobacteria bacterium | reverse complement strand
TGTGTTAAGCATGCCGCCAGCGTTCGTTCTGAGCCAGGATCAAACTCTCATGTTGACGTTTGCTTGCTCAATTACTGACTTTTGCTATAGCAGATGTTACTAAACCCCAAATTTAAGAAAACCTCCTTAAGGCCCCCTTAACTCCTTGCTCACCACATAAGCCCTAAAACCTACACAACAAACCAGAGTCCTAACATCACCCTTAACTCTTTCAATCATCTGTCTGCCATCGCTGGCCGACCTCCTAGGGTGTAGCCCCTCTCTCATACACATGTCAATCCCTTTTTGAAAACTCTTTCCCTTTAATCGTACTTGAGACAAAATTAAGCGAGACCGCAAAACATTAAGCACTGTAAGTATATATTAGGTTGTTTTTAGACATTGTAGATGAATCATCCAGCTTTCTCAAAGATTGCCCTTGAAGCCAGGGAAAGAATTTGTTAAGTGTGAAACGCTTTAAGGATAAATGCGAATGACCTCAAGGAGATTTATGCTCCTGTTATCCTTAAAAGACCGTGCGGTCGTGGCGGAATTGGTAGACGCGCAGCGTTGAGGTCGCTGTGAAAGAGATTTCGTGGAAGTTCGAGTCTTCTCGACCGCACCATTACATGATACAAAAAAAGATAAACAAGATCACTGTTAGAAACGCCATATGAAGGGTCCCTCCCATGAGTGATGATAACCGCAGCAATGCTCTCCACTACCATAAGTTCCCAACCCCCGGAAAAATCAGTATTGCCCCTACAAAAGCTTTAGGGTCTGCCCAAGATTTATCCTTGGCCTACTCTCCGGGTGTAGCCGCCCCTTGCCAAGAGATTGCAGCTAACCCCACAGCAGCCTATGATTACACTGCACGAGGTAATCTTGTAGCTGTTATCACCAACGGAACTGCTGTTTTAGGCTTGGGCAACATTGGCCCCTTGGCCGCAAAACCTGTAATGGAAGGCAAGGCTGTATTATTCAAAAAATTTGCTGGAATTGATGTGTTTGATATTGAAATTAATCAATCTGACCCTCAAAAACTCATTGAGATTATCGCAAGCTTAGAGCCAACCTTTGGCGGCATCAACCTTGAAGACATTAAAGCTCCTGAGTGCTTTATCATTGAAAAAGCCTTGCAAGAACGCATGAACATTCCTGTGTTCCACGATGATCAACATGGCACTGCTATTGTCGTCGCTGCTGCCATGGTCAATTGCTTAAAACTTGTAAAAAAGCCCATTTCTGAAGTGAAGGTCGTCACATCTGGTGCCGGCGCTGCTGCCATTGCCTGCGTGGAGCTACTCATCAAGTTAGGTTTAAATCCCAAAAACCTCATTATGACTGATTTAGAAGGGGTGATTTATACAGACCGACCTAATCTTAAAGATCCCTCAAAAACGCAGTATGCAGCGCAAACCCAGACTCGAACTTTAACCGATGCGATGCAAGGGGCTGATGTGTTTTTAGGGCTATCAGCTGCAGGTGTTTTGAAGGAAGAAATGATTCTGAGCATGAACACCAATCCCATTGTATTTGCGCTAGCCAACCCCACTCCTGAAATTCTTCCAGAGATAGCCCTTCGGGCACGTCCTGATGCCATTGTAGCCACAGGCAGATCAGATTACGCCAATCAAATCAATAACGTATTATGTTTTCCTTTTATTTTCAGGGCTGCCCTTGATGTGCGTGCGACCTGCATAAATGATGCTATGAAGTTGGCCTGTGTGGAAGCCTTGGCCCAATTGGCCCATACGCCCCCACCCAAACACAATACGTTGACTGATGAATCTCTGCTGTTTAGCGCTGGCTATATTATCCCCAAACCTTTTGATCCAAGACTTTTGACTCACCTAACCCCTGCCATTGCTAAAGCAGCGATGGCATCTGGTGTAGCACGGGTCAATATTCAAGATTTTGAAGCATATGAACGGCAACTTTCTTTGCTGGCATCTTCATAGGGCATAGAAAGCTCACAATAAAACACTTTTTGGGCGGTAAAGGTGGACTGCAACAGCAAAGTCCGCTATAACCGTGAGAGCGTAACTTAATGCCAACTTTTGGAAAGGGGACGACATGTCAACCCCAGAGAATGAACAAAATCAAGCGCATTCATTTTATGGAGCGTCTGCTGATCTCGTCAAAGCCCTTATGTATGCCCTGCATGAAGAGACACTTGACCATGCGCGCACGCTTATTGCCCCTCTGCATGCGGCAGATTTGGCTGACGTCCTAGAAAATCTTCAGCCTGAGTACCGGGCAAAACTGGTGGAGCTTATCCGCCCTCATTTTGATCCCGACATTTTAAACCACCTGGACGACAGTGTAAAAGATGAGGTTATTGAGCTCATTGGCACTCAAGATTTGGCTGCAGCCCTTTCTGATCTTGAAAGCGATGATGCTCTTTCTGTCATTGAAGATTTAGATCAAACTTTACAGAGAGAAGTGCTGCGCGCTATTCCTGCTGAAGAGCGCGCCATTTTAGAAGAAGTTCTTACCTACCCTGAAGACAGCGCCGGCCGTATGATGCAGCGGGAAGTGGCTTATGTGCCCACTTTTTGGACTGTAAGTGATGTGATGGCTCACCTGACTAAATCTCAAGATGTGCCCGCCTCCTTTTACGATGTATTTGTGGTTAACCCCAAACATCAACCAGTGGGAAGCGTACCTGTTTGCAGATTACTCAAGCAAAAATCTGATACCCCTATTGAGCAGGTTATGGAAGCAGAACTTTATAAGATCCCCGTCACAATGGACAAAGAAGAAGTTGCCCATGTGTTTCATCACTATGGCTTAGTATCTGCGCCCGTCATTGATACCAGCAATCGCCTGGTAGGCATGATCACCGTTGATGACGTGGTAAGCGTTATGGAAGAAGAGGCCACTGAAGACATTATGCATTTGGCGGGTATCAGTGAATCGGACTTTCACGCGCCGATTTCAGCAACCTTCATCACACGGTTTCGGTGGCTCTTTGTCACCTTAATCAACACGGCCTTGGCTGTGTTTGTCATTTCTCAGTTTCAGCACACTATTGAAAAATTAGTGGCATTAGCCGCATTAATGCCCATTGCCACAGCTATGGCGGGAAATTCAGGCATGCAGGTGGTCACAGTGACGGTACGTGCTATCGCCACCCGCGATTTAAGACCTGCAAATTTATTGCGTAGTTTTCGCAAGGAAATCTCAGTGGGATTGATGAATGGTCTTTTATTTGCTGTCATCATTGGGTTAGTCAGCGCCCTTTTCTTCAAGAGCTTAGGTTTATCCTTGGTCTTAGGTGGAGCTTTGATTTTTAACATGGCCTGGGCCTCTTTTGCGGGTATCATGCTGCCTGTCACTATTCACAAAATGGGCCTGGACCCAGCTTTAAGTGCGGGGCCCCTACTCACCACCACGACAGATGTGCTGGGTTTTGCGGTATTCTTAGGATTAGCATCCCTATTTTTGATTTGAAATTTTTATGGCTTAAGCCAATAAGCCTATGGACAACAGTTTTGTTTTTCACTATAGGTGTTTGCAGGGCCTTATGGCCTGTGCCCGGATAGCTCAGTTGGTAGAGCAGAGGACTGAAAATCCTCGTGTCGGTGGTTCAAATCCGCCTCCGGGCACCATTCCTGGCGCAAAGCAAGACCATGCACATTATCTTCCCCCTTTCAAATCAGACCGTCACTGTACGGGTAACCTTTAGATCCAATTCCAGCCGAATGAGCCTTAGAATCTCACAAGGCATCCTTACCTTAAGTGCCCCCGTAGGCCAAAGCACAAAAACCATTGAACGATTCATTACCGAACACCAAAACTGGATAGAAAAGCACTTAGGCAGCGCCTCCCCTTCTCCACCATTAGAAGAAGGGTGCATTTTTTCTATATTAGGAATTGATCGCATTCTGTCCCTGCCTAGGGGCACCAAGGGACCACGGGTTGAACTGAACGACACACACCTTATTTGCCGTTCCGCCACACCGGAACTTAGTATACCTAGGTTTTTGCGCACCCATGCCCACCCTGTAATAGAAGCGCGGGCCCACCTTTTCGCCCAAAAACTGGGCGCGGACTTTAAAAGCCTTCAACTGAAAGATACACGCAGTCGCTGGGGGAGCTGCAGCCATCAAAAAAATCTTAATCTCCATTGGAAGCTTATTTTCGCACCCATCGAAATAATGGATTATGTTATTGCTCATGAAGTATGCCACCTTAAAGAAATGAACCACAGTCAAGACTTTTGGAAACTTGTAAGCCATCTTTGTCCAGACTATAGAAAACATCGCAGATGGCTCAAAACCCACGGACATAAAATTCAAGGTTATTTTACTTCATAACGCCACTCTTAATTTGTGTATAAAAAAAACATTTTTTATATTTTTAAACCCATTATTCAATTGCAATTTTCTGTTTTTAGTGCAAATAATGGCCGATAAAAAATTCACCCTCTGTTTTAAGGATACGAAAATGAAGAAATCGCTTATAATTAAGTTGGCCCTCATGGCCTGCGTAGTTACCACAGAATTTTCTACTTTCGCACACGCGACTGGGGATGGCAAAGGCACTCCGGTATCTGACGGGCCTACAGGCAGCAGCCTAACCGGTGGGACAGGCGCATCTTCTCATGTGGCTCCTATAGCCCCTTTGGGTACACCTGCAGCCACCGTTGCACAGCCCCTGCCAACGGCACCGGCAGCAGCCCCTTTGGGTACACCTGCAGCCACCGTTGCACAGCCCCTGCCATCAGCTGCTTCAGCAAGCGGTTCCTCTGAGCGGTCACCATCCACCCCTGCTCCAGCATCGCATACATCGAGCCGCACGCCTATCCTAAGTCAACCACACTCCCATGCTTCAGGAGGACTAGAATCACAACATGAATTGAGCCCCCCCCCATCAACACCTTTCCCTTCTTCAGAAGGCACCTTTAACGATAACACTTCACCGACTCACTTACAGCGTGCAGGTGCAACAGCGAATAAAGAAGACCTTGCTGAAGAGGAGTTTTCGCCGACTCCTGCCCAGAGAGCGCGCCAAGCGGCATCTGATCGCTTAGTCTGCGAGGCAAAAGACCGGAAGTTTGAGGCAAAAGCTGCCAAAGGAATTTTTGTGACGAAAAACACACAATTTGGAAGCACGCAAGGCGATTACTTAACCCAGATGACGGCATCAACTGTTCAGGCAATCCAAGACTTAATAGCCAACCCCTCAAATTTAGAGTTACTGAACCAGTTATTTGATAACCAAATCTTTCATGCCGGCAATATATTGCAGGTGTTTGCAGCTTTAGGCTTAGCGGTGGATAAAGAAACTGAAGCTGCCATAAACAAGAAACACCATGGTGATGCAGTAGGCGCGCAAATAACGATTGATGCTTATCGCTACGACCTTCTCCGAGCCTTCATCAATAGCACCCGTACTAATCGAGAGAAGTTTATTAAACTTTTGCAGTTTATTCTCGCTCAGAGAGAGCAAGCTATGGGCCCAAAAGAACCGCAAACACCAACAGCACGGGCCTCTGCGCTTCCACGCACACCTGGATCTTTGTTGAGGGCTCCATTCAGCGCTGCAGCACGGTTTGCTTCTGGCCTTACTTTTGGATCAGCGCCTGGCACTCCAGTCTTGTTACCAGGCACACCTTCTCATGCCCATACCCCAGGATTCATGAGTAGGCTTTTCACGTCAGCCAGGAATATGCTATTTTCTCCTCAGCATGAAGATCCATCGGGAGATGCGTCTGAGGGTCCAGATACCGCAAGTGCGTCTGGGGCTTCAAAGGGTGCAGGTGCGTCTGGGGCTTCAGCGGGTGCAGGTGCGTCTGGGGCTCCAGCGGGTCCAAGTGCGTCTGGGGCTCCAGCGGGTCCAAGTGCGTCTGGGGCTCCAGCGGGTTCAAGTGCGTCTGTGGCTTCAGCGGGTACAAGTGCGACCCCTGCAAAACGGGGTCGTGGGAATGATGATGAGAATGAGAGTGAGGGCCATGAGGATAAGCGAAGCAAAGGCGCTGGAGGTCCTTCAGGGGGTTCATCGGCTCAATAAGAAACGTTTCTTATAAACGTTATAAAATAGTAAAAATAAAAAAACTGGGGTCAAAAGCCTCAGTTTTTTTATGCCTACTCATTTTTTAAAATCAAGCTTTTTATTATAAATACGCCACACGACCTAGCGTAACATTTTCGCCCAAACGAAGTGTGGGGCAAGTGGTTTGATCCAAAAGAATGCGCATATGCACATCGTATTCAGCCGATAATAATGCGCAGGCCATCTCATGCACAGCTTGATAGGCAGTTGAGCCAACCTGAAACCGCTCATATACGGTATAAGGCAGTGGTCCCACCTGAATGATAAGGCCGGAAACCTCATCCCAATAACGCCCCCCTAAGCTCGCACTTTGGCCCAAAACATTATACTGCTGACCTAAAAACGTGCGCTCTTGCAATGGGATTTCTTTAAAGGCGCCTTCATGTGAAAAAATTTTTAATGGAACTTCAAAATAACTTTCTAATATTTGCTGCACTTGATACGTGGAACGAAACTTGGCCCATAATGAACCGGCATGACTAAGCCAGGGATGACGTGAAAACGTCAAGCCTCCCAGTGCGCTCAGCACCTTTCCAATTTCAGTGTGTTCCGGCTGCACATCTTGGGCGGCCGGCGTCATGTGCGCATAGATCACCCGATAAATAGAAAGCAACCGATGATTAAAAATCTGCAGAAAATCATCCATGGCATGGTCATGAACCTTTTTACGGTCCAAGAGTAAATGAGTATAGGGCATGGGTAATGGACCCGTCATTCCCGCAAGACCTAACAGGTTCACTTCCAAAACAGGGGTGTTCCAAAGGGCCCTTGGGTGGCTCTCATCATAACCATAAACATCACTGGGAGGAGCACTTAGAAAAACCCGTGAACGCAACTGATAAGCAAAAGGAACCTGCAACAGCTGATCCGTTCTAAGCCCTACCCTACGCTCCAGAAGCCGCATGGCTTGCTGAAAATCAAAGTCATAGGTTTGCGAATAAAAATGCTGCGCTACAGAGGAGAGCGGCTGCCTGGTATCAGAGGCCATTGGAGCCACTCCCCTTCTCTGCTCGTGCTTTTAAATACCAATTGCGTGAACGCATTCGGTGACACATACATATGAAAAAACTGATTCAACACAGTCCCAAAGATAAAGGCGCTGTGGTGGGTAAAAGCACTTTCATCAATGGTCAAAGTGATCTTAATCCCTTGGGCAAACCCCCGCCAGGCCTCAGGGCGGACCCTTTTGACGACCTTTTCAAAACAAACGTCCACAATGCCTAAGACTTCGATCTTTCCCCAATCGTTGCCGTGTCCACCGAGCATTAAAAGCGTATCCTTTAAAACATCTATGCGCTCATCCACATCTGCCATAAAAAGACCATTGAGACTCAATGCATTGATGAGCGACCATAAACTACTGGCATCAGAAGGGGCCTCTATCTGAATTGTGGGACGTTCAAGGCACGTAATTGCGGCGGGCAGAGCTTGTTCAATCTGCAGCGCCGCTCCTGGGGGAATTTGTTCAGTAAGCCCTCTATTGGTACATGTAATGTGGGCAAATACTGTCTCTTCTTCCATGGCTTGCACTTCAAAATCCAAATTTACGAAGGACAGTTGAATATCTGAACCTGTCATTTTCACATGGATGCTTTCCTGGCGGCGTGCCACCCAATAAGCGGAGTGGGAATTTTGATCCGTTGCATATGTCGTGGCAAAATAAGGGGCATATGATTTTGTATTTGGTGCTTGGTCCACGGCAGCTAACACACGATTAACACTATAAATTTCCGTGGTCCGTTCACGGCGCACATCAGGAACCAGACGATATTCAGTCGTCTGATGGTTCAAACGCACGGGCTCTGAGATCCGATCAAATAGATTGATAATGGGCGTGCACCCAAGCAAAAAATTTTCCGGCTTAAATAAATCGCGCTGCGTCGATAAAACAGGGGCACTGAGGCTAATGAAAATTTCCACTTCTTCATTACATGCAGTCAAATCCAACCCGTCCAACTCTATAAAATGAAATTTTTGAGGAAAAGTAAAATATTCCTGCACAAGGCGGTATGCCCCATGGCTTTTAGCAGAAGCAGGCAATACAGCCTCATCATCACCCAATCCACAAAAAGATATTCCCGGCTGAATGGCATTAAAAGTTTGGCCACCATCTGGGGAAAGATAAACTTCTGAATGAGTTTGCCCTAATAGATCGCATAAGCGTTTCACCACGGATGGCTCGCCCGAAAGATAAAACTGTAGGCTACCCAGCGTTAGCGCATGGAGTGGGGTTTCCATCTCTTTTAATGTCAAACGCAAGAATTGCCGGGAAGAATCTGAGCCTGAAAGTGCATTATAATCTAACGCACTCACGACCCGTACATCAGAGAGGCTAATGGGCCACAAGGTGACATCATAACACGTGCGGAATTGGCATGTCACATCACCTAAAGTCTCAAGCTTTGCACCTTTAGACAATGTATATCCATCGGTGAGTTTTCCCTTTGTAAGGTCCACCTTAAATTGGGCAATGGACATGGATGGCACAACATGAACCAGGTGGGGATAAAGGTTTGTCAGTATGGCTGTTGCCATCCGGGCCGTACGTTCATCCAAATCTCGGCGTAACCGTGCAGTCAGGTAAGCAAAAGACTCAATCAGACGCTCCACATGTGGATCTTGTGATGGTCCCTCATGCACATCCAAGCGACTAGCAATTTTTGGATATTTCTTTGCAAAGTGCGCACCCGCTTGACGTAAGTAGCCCAACTCCTGATCGTAGTAGACAACTTGTTTATCGCTGGCTGATTTGGCCATAAGCACTCCCCCTCGGCGTCGTGCTTTACTTTATTATGTAAGCACGTTTGTTTTAAAGTCGTATGTGAAGGCGTTTGTACCGGCTTTTGTAAAGTCGTTTTGGTTGTATTGATTATACTCAACCTTCACCTGACTATAACGCATTACGACACGAAAGTAAGGGTAAAGATCAGTGGATAAATCCACTGTCTGAAGCGCTGTATCTGTCAAAGTCAATGTCATCACCACTTGATCCACATCGCCAGCACTCATAAGCAATTTCAAACTAGTGTCATCTCCAGTTATAATCTCCTGCTTTGCAACCATGGTTAGCAAAGAAGGAATATAGTGTCCATGATGTAAGTAAACTTCCAAAGGTGTCGCCGTGGTGGGGCGCCTCACATGGGTTTGACTAGAAATAGAACCCTGCTGGAAATACTCCATGGCAAAATTCCATTTTAAAACGGGGGCATGATCAGTATAACCATTGTGCGTTGAACTGAGTTTGTCCTTGATTTTGAACAAATAGAGAGCCGACTGGCTCTGACGACCAATAACATCTCCATAAATGTTATCGTCTCGGTGAATCAACTCATCTGTTGCCATTTGCACTACTCTGCTCTTGTTGTGAACCTTAACTCACACTTTGCAGCAATAAAGGTTAACAAATGTTTAGCATTTTAGATAAAATTTAATAAGCTTTAATGATAATTTATGTAATCAGCAACTTTGGAATTTATTGGAGAGGATTTAAGATATGATAATCCATGCCATGTATAGCATTTTTGCCCTTCTGATGATAAGCACGCCCTGTTGGGCAAACATTGGTTTGCCGATAATCAGCATTGCTTGGCCTGGGCTTTGGTTGAGTTTTATGCCCAAGCCCATATATACTCTTATCTATTTTTACTAGTCTTAATCGTTATCGTGTCGGGCTATCAGTTGCTGACTTCCCCTCATTCACCACTTCACTTTTAAGCATGTCCACCAAAGCTATGGGTAGCGTTAAAGCATGTCCATAATTTGGGTGCTTAATCGCCAGTGTTACACCCCCCTTCTCCTGGTGAAAGCTTTGAATCTGTGCAGGCGTAAACATAAACTTCATAAAGTGAACTGCTGATGTTTTTCCATCTGAATCACGGGTTCTTTCCTGGCTATCCACTGGAATTGCCTGAAGAGTTTGATGATCCCATTGGAGGAAGATATGTTGTTCAACCCCTGTAAGAGACTGTAGAAAAGCTAACCGTTTTTCAGGGTTTTCCACTTCAAACATTAAAGTAAAAGTGAGAACCCCAGGGGAAGGCATCAAAGATGCATAGGCATCAATTTCTTCTTGAATCTGTTGAAACCCAGCTTTTTCCACATAAAGCATTTCATGCACCTGATACCAAATGGTATCGAAATGTTCAAAGATTACACTTGAAAAAGGGCCCACCTGAACACGCCTTTGAGCTTTAAAAGAAGACATACGCGCACGCACATCCTTTCTTTGCAATCCATAAGCATCCATGGGCATAATATTTTTTGGGGTCAGTTTCATGGGCTCTCGCTCCTATAACAATCCATACGCCTGGGCCAAAATTTCCACAGGGTGACGGGTTTCTTTAACAGTGGATTCAGGAATCAACACCTGAACGCCTTGCGCAATGTGAGTCGCAGCCAGTGGACATTCACTGATAACATACGCAGGGGCCTTATCCACAATCTGTTTAGCCACAGGCTTTCCTACTTTAAGTGCAGTATCAAAATGATCTTTCATCACACCCCAGGATCCGCCATGGCCAGAACAGCGCTCAATAACATTGACTTGTGCATCCGGAATGAGGCGGAGCATCTGAGCACCCTTCGGGCCCATGTTTTGTGCCCGAGAATGGCATGCCAAATGGAGGGTCACACCGCCATCCAAAGGGTTAAGCCCTGCTGTGAGTCCTTCCTTCTTGGCCATATCAACAATGTATTCGCTTACATCAAAAGTGGCCTGAGATAAAGCTTTTACCTCTTGATTCTCAGGACAAAGCAGCGGCCATTCAAACTTCAGCATTAAAGCGCACGAGGGCACCAATGCGACTACATCATAACCTTTTTCAATCCAAGGTTTGAGCTCAAGAGCCACATCCTCTGCCTTCTTAGCTACCTTTGGAAGATTGCCTTGTTCTAATTGAGGCATACCACAACATTGGGGATAAACCACCTGCGTTTCCACACCATTATGGGCCAGAACTTTACGTGTGGCATCGCCGATGCGTGCATCATTATAATTCACAAAACACGTGGCATAGAGCACCACCTTGCGGCCATAGGCCGGAGCATCTTTATTAACGGGTAAAGGCATATCAAAAGCCTTCTGCACAAAGGTTTTCCGTTGGTAGGGAGGCAACGCCGCCCTACGATCAACACCCAATGTTTTTTCCATAAGTGGGCGAGTCAAGCTATTGGACACATCCGTTGCCCAATTTGCCAGCGGGGCAACCACCCCTGCAACTTTACCATTACGATCCGTTTCAGACAGCTGTTGAGCAGCAAATGAAATCTGACCTTTTTGATGCTCCACGGCCCGATAACGCAGCATCAAATGGGGAAAGTCGATATTAAATTCATGGGGAGGGACATAAGGACACTTGGTCATAAAGCACATATCGCATAAGGTGCAAGCGTCCACCACACTCCCAAACCCTGCGCTTGCCACGTCTTTAATTTCCCCAGATTCAGTGGCATCTATTAAATTAAAAAGTCGCGGAAAACTATCACACAGATTGAAACATAGACGACAGCTTTGACACACATCAAACTGCCGCCTAAGCTCCTGATCCAACAGCGCTTCATCATAATAGGCAGCATCCTGCCATTGAATAGGATGCCGGATGGGCGGCTCCAAACTGCCTTCACGCATGGATCAACATCCTTTTTAAGAAAGGGTTTCTAATGCCTTTTCAAAACGGCCAGCATGGGATTTTTCAGCCCTTGCCAAAGTTTCAAACCAATCAGCGATCTCGTCAAAACCCTCATCCCGGGCAGCGCGCGCCATGGAAGGATACATATCTGTGTATTCGTGGGTCTCACCCAAAATGGCCGACTTCAAGTTATCCTGTGTCGCACCGATGGGAGCACCTGTGGCTGGGTCGCCCACTTCTTCTAAAAAGGCGAGATGGCCATGGGCATGACCGGTTTCACCTTCAGCAGTAGAGCGAAACACAACGGCTACGTCATTATAGCCTTCCACATCAGCTTTTTGTGCGAAGTAAAGATACCGGCGGTTAGCCTGAGATTCGCCAGCAAATGCATCTTTGAGATTTTGTTCAGTCTTACTGCCTTTTAAGCTTGTCATATCTTGCTCCGTTGGAATGTCGATCTATGTGATCAATCCCCTAGTGATAGACAAAATTCTGCTCACCGTCAATCCTGGGAGTGTGCATGAGGCTTTCGCCTATGCGTGAGGGACATAAAACTTTTCCACCCAAAATAAATGGCAACAATGCGTGTGATAAAGCAGCCTAGAAACGTTATTAATATGCCATTGAAGAAAAGATTTGAGACAATGCCTTCTTGATTCATCCCTAAGACCGCCACAAAGGCTAATGACCACAAGATAATGTTTTCAATCACAAATTGTTCTTTAATGGAGTAACTAACAGGCCATAAGTACTCTCTCAAATGTAAACTCCCCGCACAAACACCTGCTGGGATTATAACTCCCCAGATCCACAGGGGCGACCAACCCCGTGCAGCGCATAACAAAACGCCTGTCACAATCATGGACGCCAAGCCAAGCGCATCAAATACTTGAATAGTAAAAGTATAACGATGCTTTGACCCTTTAATGACTTGATCCCGATAGGCGACAAATGCAGGGATTTGAAGAAGAACGGCAACCAAGAGTGCAACAAGTAAAAAGGCACAGATGTGTATAGGCTCTTCATATAAGCTTACATGGGGCCAGCGGGTTATCCCATCCATCACTAAACGCTCCCAAGCTCGGTAAACCCATTACGCATAGCATGGGCAAAAATGATTGCTTATACCTGAGTGCAATCAATGCTCCAGATAGGGCAAAGGCAACAACGCCTAAAAGCTCTAACGCTAAAAACCAAGGTCGATGCAAACTTTCCTGTAAAGGGGTGACAAATAAATGATTTTGCGTAATGCGCTCTCTCAACCCATGCGCTTGCAGTAAATCTATGGCTTTGTTGATGGCTTTTACCTGCTTAGGGGTAATGTTTTTTTTACTCAGCATCAAATAAATAGGAATTTTAATACCTGCTGAAATTTCCTCCACGAAGCGGCCTTGGCCCATCTTCCACAAAACCATGGATGCAGACAGTCGATCGGTAAGGACCCCATCAATTTTTTTTGCCAGGAGATTTTCCATATGCTCTTGATCACTATGGGCCCAAAACACCCTATCTTTATTTTTAGGATCTTTTAAAAATTCAGTTAAAGCAGCGCTCCCATAATCCATACCTTGGATCACACCCAAGCGGAAAGAAGACGTTTTTAAAAATTTTAGGCATTGAGTAATATCGTGAAAAGGCTCTGGGCTATTTTCACCTAGAGCATGCACAAATAAACTCACTTGCTCATATCGATAAGGTTTTGAAAAATGAGCATAGGCTTCTCGATCTTTTGTTTTTGTAACCCCCAACGCCACATCCTGCTGCCCATTTTGCATTTTTAGCAGCTGGTCGTGCCATGTAACTTGCGCAAAAGATAAAGACGCACCTACACCTTTGGCGATAGATTGAATCATCTCAATATCTAGTCCATCAAGAGTTCCATCATCATGTCTCTCAGAGAGGTCTTGATAGGGAGGCCAATCAAACCATCCTACACGTCATTCCGGTGTGGCCTGTCCAAGGCATATTTCCGCCCCAACAAATAGCAATAAGGTTAAAAGGAGTTTTTTCATGGGTGCCTCAGTCTTTTTAAACTTTCCCTCAGCATACACATTCTCCCTGCTTTGACAAAGAAAATGCATATAACGCCAAATTGGAACATTTAAAATTCCGAGACCGCAACAGGCATTTTCAACTCTATTCATCATCCAAAGCCTTAGATTTACCTATTTTTAATACAAATATAGTAAAAGTATAAGAAATAAGTATTTAAATGATCGCTTAAAGGAGATGACCAAATGGGTGAAAGTATACAACACCGGCTAGATACAGTCCGCCCCCCTCGCGTCCAATTAACCTATGACGTGGAAACAGGTGGTGCCCTCGTAATGAAAGAATTACCTTTCGTTATGGGCATACTGGCAGATTTGTCAGGTAGACCCATTAACCCACTACCTTCAGTCCGTGATCGTAAGTTTGTGGAAATTGATGGCGATAGCTTTAACAGTATTATGGCCAGCATTAAGCCTCGCATGGCTTTCAGCGTTGACAATAAGCTTAAAAATGACGGCTCCCAAATGGGAATTGAACTGGTGATGTCTTCCATGGATGACTTCACACCCGTCAATGTGATCAAGCAGATTCCAGAATTGGCTGCTTTATTTGAATCACGCACACGCTTGAATGATTTACTCACTAAGCTGGAGGGAAATGAAGTTTTAGAAGAGATGCTTGATAAAGTGATCTCCGACAAAACAACCCGAGACACAGTGACAGGAAATCTAAAAGCTGCAATGCCAGCAAATGCAGCGGCCAAATAATGGCGCGCTCTGTGAAAGGATATTAAAAAATGGCTGATGATACCAAACCAACCGCAAGCACAGTTCCTACCTTGGATGCAATGCTTTCCCAAGGCAAACTTGCACGGGATGATTCGCAAAAAGAAGGTGCAATTGCCTTAGTCAATGAATTTCTAAATCAAGTGACGGCAGCGGGTAATGCAGCAAGTGGACGTACTACAGCATTTATTATCAAATGCATTCAAGCCATTGATACGCAATTAAGCGCTCAATTGGATGAAATTTTGCATCACCCTGACTTTCAAACCCTTGAAGGTTCTTGGCTCGGTTTAAATTATCTTGTCATGAATACCGATTCGGGAGCGACCCTCAAACTCCGCTTACTCAACATCACAAAAGATGAACTTTTGAAGGATCTTGAGAAAGCTGTTGAGTTTGACCAAAGTCAGTTATTCAAGAAGGTCTATGAAGAAGAGTATGGCACTTTTGGTGGCCATCCCTATTCTTGCTTGGTGGCCGATTATTCATTCGGACGCAACCCGCAAGATATCGCTCTTCTTGAAAAAGTTTCTGGTGTAGCCGCTGCTGCCCACGCACCCTTCATTGCGGCAGCAAACTCCCATATGTTTGATATGGATAGCTTCACGCAATTGAACACCCCACGTGACTTGGCAAAGCTGTTTGAAAGTACTGAGCTTGCAAAATGGCGTGGCTTTAGAGAGTCAGAGGACTCTCGCTATGTGACATTAACATTACCCCATGTGTTAATGCGTCTACCCTACGGTCCAGATACAGCACCAGTGGAAGGACTCGCTTACACAGAAACAGTTAATGGAACTGATAACAGTAAATTCTGTTGGGGTAATCCTGCCTATGCCCTTGGTCTTCGCATCACAACTGCATTTTCAATGTATGGCTGGACAGCGGCCATTCGTGGCGTTGAGGGCGGTGGTATGGTGGAAGAGCTCCCAACATATACCTTCCAAACGAATGATGGTGATGTAGCGCTCAAATGCCCAACAGAAGTTTCGATCCCTGATCGTCGTGAAAAAGAACTTTCAGATATGGGTTTCGTTGCGTTGTGCCATTGTAAGGGGACGGATTATGCAGCCTTCTTCGGCGGGCAAACCGCCCAACGCGCATTGGTCTATAATACCGATGATGCCAATGCAAACTCCACTATTTCTGCGCGCTTACCTTATGTGATGGCAGCCTCTCGCTTTGCCCATTACATTAAGGCCATGATGCGCGATAAGGTGGGTAGCTTCATGACAAAAGGTGAAGTGGCTAAGTATCTCAATACATGGATTGCAAACTATGTGCTCCTTAATGATGATGCCCCACAGGCTATGAAGGCTAAATATCCCTTGCGTGAAGCACGTGTAGATGTTTTTGATGTTCCTGGAAAACCAGGTTCTTATAAAGCCATCGTATACTTAAGGCCTCACTTTCAGCTGGAAGAGTTGACAGCCTCTATCAGGCTCGTTGCCACCCTTCCTGCGCCCGCGGCATAAGAAGATAATGAAAAAGAAACAGGTGAAACATGGCTGATGATAAAGAAAATGGAATGCCAAGTAAGGTGATAGGACCAAAATTCATGCTGCAAATCGACGGTATGGGAATGGGATCTACAGTCAAAGGCTTTGAAAAATTTGCTGAGATTTTTGAATGGGGAATGGATGCACATTGCTACTCTTCACCGCAAATGACCTCAAGCTTTTCTCAGCAAGAACCACCTTCTGCAACCCCTATCTACTTACGGATTCCGTTAGGACTCCATTTGCCTAAGCTCATGAAAGCCATGATTGAAAAGAAAGCTGCAAAAGAAGCAACTCTTCTCATGCTAGCAAGCATAGGCACATCGAACCAAAAAGTCATGGAAATTACGATGAACAGTGTGGTAGTGGAAGAAGTCCGTTTGGGCAATAACGTCCGTGGCCATAGCAATAAGAATTATCGTGATATCGATAATAATTATGAAAATAGCTTTGAAATCTTGTTGAGATTTGGCAGTATTGAATGGGCTTACACTTCTTTCGATCATGAAGGAAAGAAGGAGGGCCAGGATGTTGCCCATTTGAATATGATGACAGGCGAGGTAAAATAAGTGATTGACCCCCTAGGTCCGCAAAAACGCCAGGGGAGCTTAGCTCCCCTTTTTGTTCGCCTCACAGACCACGAACCTGAGGTTGTAAGCGAAATCCAACCTTATGGGTTTTTGACGCCCTTGGAAGTAAAAAACTCTATATTTGAAGAGTTGGGTAACCTCCTTAATACAAGAGCCACCTCACAACATCCCGATCAAAAACCTTATGGCATCATGCCGCATTTCGGGATTGAGAACTTTTCGATTTATGATGGCATCTCTTCTGTTAGTTGGCCTGTCATTGCAACGAGCTTAGAAGCAACAATTCGCACTTTTGAACCTCGCCTCCACAATCCTGAAGTTCAAGTGGTTTCTTATAATTCCATGACTCAAATGCTTAATCTCCATATTACGGGTGTAATCGAGATGGGTATGGAAAAAGAGCGCCTTAGCTTTCACATCAACATCAATCCTTCTTAAAGTATGAAACGGTCAAGGAGCAGAACTAACAAGCCTTAAAAGTATAAACATACCTTCATTCGCCCCTCCTCTAACCCTGCATACGATAAGGATGAGCCTCTTGATGGATAATGATAGAGCGTAAAATAATTTTAAGAGGGCGCACTTATAGAGAAAGTAAGATAAGAGTGCGTACGGATTGTGAAATGCCCCATTGAGTATGGGCCGAGCAAAGAGATACTAACCATTAATCATTAAGAACCTTATGGCATAGGGGACTGTCTAGCCCGCTCCTCCTCATGCTTATGAACGGCTTCCAATTTATTTTTCCACGTTAAACACAGGGCTTCATTCTTTGGTGCTGCAATTTTATCATTCAATACCTTAATAAGGATGCGCTCCATTTTATGTCGGGGTTTTAAACTGTGTTTCTCCAAACATGCGAAAAAAAGATGGTCAATATGGCTCAAAATCTTTTTAATGAACGTAATGGCTTCATCTCTATGGGCTCTATCAAACGCAGAAGCATACCCTTCTATTAACCCTTCATAATAAAGGGCATGAATCATTTCAGGACTTAGGATGCTCAAGAATCCATTGCCAAACAATGCCCACCCATAGAGCATATAAAACTGCCCTGATAAGCGCCGTGCCTTTTGACCTCTACCAGGATAAAACCAACTGGCCTCATTGCTTCTGCCCAAACTCTCATTATCGATAAATATAATTTTTCTTTTTTTTCCAACGCCAGCTTCTTTGTGATGCGCAGATATAAAAATATTTCCATAATGCAAATCTTCATGGGCAAGTGGGAGATTTTCATTAAGTTCTGCTATGGAACTATCACGATCCACTTGAGCACAATGCTGATTAAAAAGCGCCAAAGAACGACCCAGTTGATAAAAAATTGGCTTAAGGTAGTCAATTTTTTCCTTATCTGAAATTGGCTTATTATTTATCATTTTAACTTCATCGTTGAGTGATTGCCCTCTTGCTAAATGTAGGACAGAAAGATAAGCCACTCCCATCGCCTTTCCTGATTCATCCGTTACAATATAAGAATACAAAACTTCAGGGCGTGTGATTTTTGGAAGTTCTGGATCCAGTGGCATTTGCTGCAACAAAATATTCGCATTGCTTGCTTCAAGGTTAGCCATTTCCGTACGGTTAGAGCTCGAAATTCCCTTGATTAAAAACAATGGTGTCTCCTCCCCAGGTGTTTTTCTGCTGATGAGATAAAGAAAGTCAGTAGAACTTCCATGCTTTGAAACAGGTAATTTTTCAACTTTTCCCATAAACTTTTCTACATTGAAAAACTGAGCTTCAAGATTCGGAATAGCTTCAACAATTGCAATAATATGTCCCTCTCCGATTAACGGTATTAACCTTTCATGATCTTTATCTCTTTTAATGAACCCTTTGACATGAATATCAAGAGGGATAACCTTGTGATGAGCGAGGTGTACATCAGTCTTCTCAAATACGTCTTTATTATGTTTTTGGATATGGTAGCGCTTTAAGTGATAGAGAATTTTTTCACCTGCTCGAATCTGTTCTGGTGTATAAGGAAGGGGAATCACGGGTGTTTTTGACTTAGCCCTCACAGAATCACTCGCCCCATCAGGTGTGTACATCACAGGGCTTTCCCCTTGTAAGGGAGTCCACTCAAGTCTTCTACTCACTGCTTTTGCTTCGAATGTTCCCTCAGTATCCACTGGTGTTTCTTCTCTAAGAATTCGTTTTGGGGATAATGACCGCTTACAGGGTGCAGCAATCTCTTCAGCACTTGAATTTTCTGCTGATATTTCATGGGTGTCTACCCCGCTTGCACCTAAACCCTCATTAAAAGCTGCCCCTGAAAAAAACATCAAAATGGACAGCACGATATAAAATTTTAATGAGTGGGTTCTAGTCAGCCACATCTCTATGATTCCTTTTTGCAATTACTGGTTATTCTAACTAGAAATGATTACCGATCATTTAACAAAATTTTAAGCCTTTAAATTTCCAATAAAATGAAGGATACATAAGCCAGTCCTCAAAAACGGAACATAAAAGTGTATCATGAAAGCAAATAGCCCCACTATTTTCATACGTAAGGCTCTAACAGATGATATCCCTCTTTTAGTGGCACTTTCTTATGAAAAACGGAAAGCTTATGAAAAAGCTCAACCCCTATTTTGGCGCCACGCGGTGGATGCTGAAAAATCTCAAACCCAATGGTTTGAAGCGCTTTTATTAGATCCTCGTTATATGATGTTGGTCGCAAGTCAAGATTCCACTTCTGAAAAGGATCAGGCGTCTATTATCGGGTTTGTTATTGGGCAAAAAGTTAAGACGCCTGAGGTTTACGATCTGGGTGGATACACATGCGTAGTAG
>CANLAL010000021.1 GCA_947488045.1 Alphaproteobacteria bacterium | reverse complement strand
AGTTATTTGGAGGTACATGGAGCGCCAAAATCTTTAAAGGAGCTGGATAATCATAAAATTCTTCGATGCGATTATCAAAATCAGCTTAATTTTGATCATGACTCTCAGGTCAATTGTTTAAAATATCTCGGGTCCAAACTCCTAAGGCCTACAGAAATGACAGTGGATGATCCCGTCGCTCTTCAAGCGCTCATCCATAGTGGTGGAGGTATTGGGATGTTGCCTGCTTATATGGGCGAGGGCAGGGAGCTCGTGCGTATCCTGAATGATCATTATAACCCTGTCATGCACACCAAGCCCTTTAATCTCTATTATGTATACCCAAGCTTTATAAAAAATTATCGCCGGATCAGCCTTTTAAAAAGCTTTCTTCTCGAGTCGCTGCGACAAAATTCTAGCTTTCATGACGTTGCTGAGGGTTAACCCTGCTGTATAAGCGCAGTTTGGATTTCTAACAAAAAGGCTTTCCTGAGAGTTGTGCCAGGTTTCTTATGAAAGAAAAACCAAACGAAGGTTTTGAAAAATTGATTTTTTAAGTGCATTTTGCTAGTGTGTCTCCATCAGAAACGTTAAAAAAGGATTTTAATCATGTCTCACATCCCCTCATCGTTCTTCAAACCTTCTCCCGTCATCCCGGGCCTTTTTATTGTCATCCCGGGCTTGATCCGGGATCTACTTCTGGCTCCCCATGAGATGCTGAATCAAGTTCAGCATGACAGTTTAGAAAAGCCTGTCATCTTACAAAAGGTTGTCATCCCCACGCGGATTAAGAAAAGGTCTAAGCCAGGATTGCAAAGTGATTCAGGGCCACAGAGGCTCACGCGTGTAAGTGTGATCCAGTCTGACCCTTTCGTGTCATCCCGGGCTTGATCCGGGATCTACTTCTGGCTCCCCATGAGATGCTGAATCAAGTTCAGCATGACAGTTTAGAAAAGCCTGTCATCTTACAAAAGGTTGTCATCCCGGGCCTTTTTATTGTCATCCCGGGCTTGATCCGGGATCTACTACTGGCTCCCCATGAGATGCTGAATCAAGTTCAGCATGACAGTTGCAAAAAAAATGTCATCCTGAACTTGTTTCAGGGTCTCAACAGCACTGTCAAATATTCCAAAACAGGGATATCCATATGTACATGGATATCCATTCCAAACCTGCAGAAAGTAAGGAAAGTATATGCAAAAAAAAATAAAATACGAAAATGATATCATTTTGGCCCAAAGCCCCACTTTACAAGGAAAAAATCGGGATATCCCATGGATATCCAGGATATCCATCAGTGCGGCTTTCCTCAACGCCTTCGGCAAGCGCAACAATTCCATCGTCAAAAGCTGTTGCCCCTTAACATTCCTTCCTTTTTCCATTATGGATAAGAAACAAACCAATGGAGACCTCAATTGCCCCCAATGAATCCCCCGTGTGTCGTTTTATGTATTTTGGATGGGTGGGGCCATGGCGTCTCTTCTGCCCATAACAGTATTGCTTTAGCGGCCACCCCACATTTTGATCGCTTTTTAAGATCTTACCCTCATGCCCTTTTGGAGACCTCAGGTTTGCGCGTGGGGCTGCCCGAGGGGCAAATGGGAAACTCGGAGGTAGGGCACATGACCATGGGTGCAGGCCGGGTCATTTATCAGGATCTACCCAAGATTTCCCTAAGCCTGTCCTCAGGGCAGCTGGAGCAGGATGAACACCTGACCCGCTTTATCACTCAAGTGAAAGGACAGACGGGCATATGCCATCTTATGGGTATTTTATCCGATGGTGGTGTACACGGCCACTGTGATCACTTGATTGCCCTGGCAAAAATCCAGGCTCAGAAGGGGATAACCGTATATTTGCATGTTTTTCTTGATGGGCGAGATACGCCTCCCAAATCTGCCACCATTTATATAAAGCAATTGATGGATGCCATCCAAAATGAGCCCTTGATAACGCTTCAGACCGTTAGCGGCCGATATTATGCCATGGACAGGGATCAGCGTTGGGATCGTGTCCAAAAGGCTTTTGAAGCTCTGGTCTTTGGCAAAGCTGAACAGACCTTTGATGATCCACTCGCTTTCATTGAGAAGTGTTACGAGCAAGGCCAGACAGATGAGTTTGTCGTGCCCGCTGCACGTGAAGGCTATGTGGGGATTGCCCCCAAGGATGGCCTTTTCATGGTGAACTATCGCGCCGATCGTGTGATCGAGCTGCTAAGCAGTTTAGCGGATCCAACTTTTGAAGGGTTTGATCGGGCTGGGTTTTTTCATGAGGGCCCCCGTATAGCCATTGCTTCGTATGCTACTCATTTAGATCATCTTTACCCCTCCTTATTCCCTCCTCGTCAGGTCGAAGATACTTTAGGCGCTCTGTTGAGTCAAAAATCCATCAAACAATTACGGTTGGCTGAAACAGAAAAATATGCCCATGTGACCTACTTTTTTAATGCAGGGATTCAAGCGCCTTTTCTAGGTGAAGATCGCATCCTGGTACCCTCTCCTCGGGTGGAAAGTTATGATTTAGCGCCTGCAATGTCCGCACGAGAAATCACGCAACACCTCTGTAAGGCCATTCAATCAGGTCAATATGGCCTGATTGTTGTCAATTACGCCAATGCGGATATGGTGGGGCACACAGGTAATCTTGCAGCAAGTATTGCGGCGATTGAGTGTTTAGATTTATGTCTGGGCGAAGTGGAAGAATGTGCCCGTTCCGTTGGCGCTACCTTGCTCATCACAGCTGATCACGGCAATGCCGAATGCATGGAAGATATGCAAACCGGTGCTCCTCACACTGCACATACTCTTAATCGTGTGCCAGTTCTATTGATTGGTGGCCCTGAAGGTGTTAGCTTGAGGGATGGATCTCTTGAGGACGTTGCTCCCACAATTTTGTCTTTACTAGGGGTAACCTCAAGCATTCAAATGACTGGAAAAAGCCTGATTCTTTAAGGGTAAGGCCATAGGGGAGGCGAAGTTTAATGCTTGGGAATATGACCTTTTTAGGGCTGTCGCTTCGTTTATTTATCTCAGTGTGTCCTTTTCTTGTCGCATCAGTTTTTTCTCAACCGATAACGTATCAAAACTTATCCTTAGACGGTTTACGCAAAGAAATGGCGTTTATTGCGGGGCAAATTCAAGAATATGAAGCTAAAGTCTCCTCTGTAGAGTCTGAAATTCAAGCGCTCTCAAAGAAAATTTTAGAAACTCAATTGATGAAACGTAACCAAAACGATGTAATATCCACGTGCATTGAAAGTGTTGTCCGATTAAGTCAAACCTCTCCATTGATTGCCTTTGTAATGGAAAAAGATGCTAATGATTTTGTCCGCTCAGGGCTTTTGATGCAGTCTCTCATGCCAGCGCTCAAAAAAAATAGTGATGGGCTTACGATGCAAGCAGATCATTTAAAAGAAATGCAGGATCAAATGGCACTCAAAAGGAAAGAGCTTGAAGAAGCCTCTGTAGGACTCATCAGTAAGAAGTCAATCCTTTCCAAGCTCTATGCCCAGAGGGCCCAGCAATTAGGTGATCAACCTAAAGTGGATTTTGATAAAGAATTGCTCATGGCTTCAAGTATGGAGCAGCTGCTTAATTTCGTAAAATTACGAAAAAATGCTAAAAGCGAGATGAATAAGGCGTTAGCCCAGTTGACAATCATACCTCCAGTTCAGGGGAAGTTGCTGGCTTTACATGATGTAGCTAAAAAAATCACGCCTCATTGCAATGGGGCAATCATCGAAACACGCTCAGGCGCTCAAGTCATTGCACCAACTTCTGGGCAGGTGGTTTTTTCAGGGCCATTTCGTGAATTTGGAAACTTGCTAATTCTGAGGGCGCAAAGTAACTATCATGTGGTTTTGATGGGGTTGGGAAAAATTGATGTTGCTGTAGGTCAAGAACTCATGAGTGGTGAGCCCATTGGCGAAATGGCTTCAGGAGAAGGTAAAGTCATGCTAGGCTTGGAATTAAGAAACAATACGCATATAATAGATCCCACCCCGTGGGTAATGAAATGGAATCAATAAGGTGTTAGAATGTTAAGTGTTAAAAAAGTCATAATCTTAAAAACCCTCCTCCTCATAGGCGGCTGTGCTATAGCCATGGATTCGCCGCCCAAAGTGAAAAAATCTTATGATTCAAACCACTACATTAAGCTTCTCCAAGAAAACTGGGCAAAAGTTAAAGAAGCCTATGTGGAGCAAGTGGATGAGGATAAGTTTTGGGTGGGTGCACTCAAGGGTGCAATGCAGGCTTTGGACGCCCATTCTGAATACTTAACCCAAGAAGAATTTGATACCCTTAAGAATAGAACCAAAGGGGAATTTCCTGGCATTGGTATTGAAATGGTTCAGGAATACGGTGTTGTAAAGGTCATTTCACCCATTGATGATACCCCTGCATATGAAGCAAAAATTAAAGCCGGTGATTACATCATCTGGATTGACGAACAACCCATCATGGGAATGAGTATTCAAGAGGCATCTAACAAAATTCGTGGTCCTAAGGGAACTACAGTAAAGTTGCGGATTGTTCGTGAGGGCCAGGAGCCTTTTGACCTAACTGTTAAACGGGATATTATCAAAGTCAAACCTATCAAGTATCGGTTAGAAGGTGAAATTGGTTATATTCGTGTCAGCACTTTTAACGAACAAACGGAAAAGATGCTTCGGGAAGCGGTATTAGACATCAAAAAACAATTGGGAGGTAAGCTCAAAGGATTTATTCTTGATTTGCGTAATAATCCAGGCGGGTTGCTGGATCAAGTTTTGGGGTGTGCGGATATGTTCCTGGAGTCTGGTGAAATCGTTTCAGTACGTGGGCGTGATCCTAATGTGATGCAGCGCTTTACGGCCACCAGTGGAGATTTAGCGGGTGGTCTGCCCTTGGCTGTTCTTATTAATGCAGGCTCAGCATCATGTTCTGAAATTTTGGCCGGGGCGCTGCAAGATAACAAGCGCGCCATCGTAATGGGTAATCGTTCATTCGGAAAAGGCTCCGTTCAAGTAGTATTGCCTACAGGTGGAGATAATGGTGGGTTGGTCTTAACCATTGCTCGCTACTATCCTCCTTCAGGGTATGCGATCCAAGGCAATGGTGTGACGCCTGATGTTATTATTAATCAAGCTGAAATTAAGATTATTGATGATCATAGCCGCCGAGAGGAAAATCTCCACAATGCATTAAAGCCTGTGGACGCTTTAAAGCGCGAACGAGATCGGATGATTCCATTGCTTGAACAAAAGCAAAAGGAAGAAGAAGAAAAACGTAAAAATCCTTTTGGGGCTGGAAAAAACACAAAAGATCAAGAGAAAAAAGAGTCAGATGATCCTAAATCTCCCTGGGCACCTGCAGCAAAAATCCCTGAGTCCGAGAAAGATTATCAATTGGCGCGTGCTCTAGATATGCTCAAAGCCTACGCTACGTACTCTCAAGGTGGGGAAAAAAAGTAAGGTATTTTCAAAAGGCAGTGCTATGAGAAATGAAAGGATGAGTGATGAGTAGGTGTCTCTTGAAAATACTGTGGTTGGCCCTTCTTGCAGGCATCATCGCCATCCTTTTATGGTGTTATTTTACATACACACCTTATTTACCAGTCACGCAGCCTGCTGCAACATTAGTTATTGAAGATGAGCTTGCGCAAGAGGCTTTAGAAAACTCAATAGAAGATTCTGAATCAGCAGTCGCTTCTGAGTTGGAAGATAATGAATCTGAAGTTAACTCTGAAGTCATTTTTCCGCCAGCTCAGGAGCATAATGGTTCTATCCCTACCATTTCTCCTGTTACAGAATCTCCCACCGATGATGCATCATAAAAATCAGTATCGAAACTGTGTGGGTATCATGCTCAAAAACTTTGAAGGAAAAGTTTTTGTGGGAAAGCGCATTGGGGAGGGTTTTGAGTATCCTTGGCAAATGCCCCAGGGCGGTATTGATGATCATGAGTCACCAGAATCAGCAGCGTTCAGAGAGCTAAAAGAGGAGACTGGCATTCACAATGCGCACATTGTGGCCCAATCAGATGAATGGATATACTATGATTTTCCTGAAGGGGCAGCGGAGCAATTATATTTGAAACAATATATTGGTCAGAGGCAAATATGGTTCTTGATGGATTATATAGGCCAAGATGATGATATTCAGGTTGAAACGCTTTGCCCTGAGTTTTCACAATGGAAATGGATTGAAATAAAGGAATTGATAGAGCTTGTTGTGCCTTTTAAAAAAGAGGTTTACAGGCAGATTGTGAATATATTTTCCCCTTATTGGAAATTATAAGAAGGGATTATTTTATAGTTACTCTAGGTGTGGTGCTTGGGTTCATTGGTACGTTATTTATTGGTTGATATTTTCCTGTATCCCGTGGGTAAGTGCCTTTAAGAATATCGGTTACTAAAGTGTTGGGATCCTTTTTAATAGGTGTATGGGCTAGATTACTTGCACATACATTTGCGCCATCTCTGACGGTTAAAGTATTTTTTCTGCCTGGTCTTCTTGGCGGTTTCACAATATTTTCAGCATTCGCATTAGATGTTGTTCTTCTTGCGCAACGGGTAATTGGCATGCGGCATGCACATAGGTAGCTTTAATTGTTTTGATGTGATTTGAGGCATTTCCCCAGGAAAGCGATCAGGTGACGCAGCTAACTCAATTCCTTTTAAATTTCTTCGTCACTTTTAACGTGGTCAAGAACTTCAATCATGGAATCATCAGCTGTTAAATCGTCTGTATCCTCAATGAGGGTGGCATCATCATCTTCATCGTCAAGGTCCACATCCAACTCAGCATCGAGTAGATCGGGGTCAAGAACATCAACAGAGGTGGCAGGTATAATGATTTCTTCTGCAACAGGCGCTTTAGAGCGTTTTGCTTTAAAAACAGCTTCAGGAATATGCACGGTATCGCATTTAGGGCAGGTTATAGGAGACTTACCTAAGTCATAAAAACGTGCACCACAGTTTAAGCAGTGCCTTTTAATGCCTAAAGTTTGTTTTGTCATTTTGTCCTCATAAACACGCTATACCGAATCGACTCTATCCTTTCCCACGAACTCGGCTAGATGTCAAAGAAATTTATTGTTCTGATGGTTTAAAATTCATTGAAACCGATGATATTGTTTATTCAAGCACTATGTATTTTAGGTTTTTACAGCGCGTAGCTTAAACGTAAACTACCGATGCGGCTGGAATATTTCTGATTAAGAGTGAGGGCATAATAATTGATGCCTAATGGTGCTGCAAAAATGGTTGTTTAGATGGTCAAATTTTCTGGAAGCTTTCCAGTTCCTACTATCCTAAACTGACTACCTTCTTCACTTGCTAAATCAATATTGCTGGCAATCGTGCCATTGTTGGCATCTGTTGTCAGATCGCCACTACTCCCTAAAGTATTAACAGTCAACACACCCTTGATCGTAAGGATGGCTGAATCTGGCCTGCAAATGGCTGTCCACGGATAAATAATGGATCCTAAGTTTTAAATGGTGAAAGACACATCGACGTAAGCGTCAAAGCTAGCTGATAACAACATGGAGTGTTTGTACGCCATCTCTTTGCCTCTGCTAGATCACCCTCAAGTTCTCAATAAGGCGTCGTATCTAATGTATTTGGCATGGGGGCAATATGTTTCTGCACGGTTCTCCTCCTACTGCAAGCCCATACTGACTCATCTGAGAACATTGAGCCAGTTTAGGAGTTTAAATGTGCCATTTTTATATTGCCTCTCATAAATTTGTCTATGTAGATAAATTTAATGGCTGATTTATTAAATTCAAATGTATTTTTTATAGCTTTTATTCCAAGCTCTAAGCTTTTCTCTTGTCAAGGACGTGGAAAAGCGTTCACAATACGACTATGCTACTTAAAAGAGTCAATAATATCGTGTTTGCCCATCCTACAGTTCCGGTCATTGCCATTGATGGGCCTTCTGCTTCCGGCAAAGGGACAGTGGCTCGCCGCATCGCCGATGAATATGGATGGGTCTATTTTGACTCAGGCTTATTGTATCGGGCCGTTGGGATGATTATTTTGACTAATCAAGTGGATTTAAGCCATTTGGATCGTGTTAATTGGGCCACTATTGTCGCGCAACTCAACCCTGTCGTTATGGCTCATCCAGATTTGAAACTAGAATCTGTGGGGCAATTGGCATCGCGGGTCGCGGCTGTGGAAGCATTGCGCACTCAGTTAATGTACTTTCAATGCAATCTTTTGTCCAAATTAAGCTCTGATCAATTCTTGGTTATGGATGGGCGGGATATTGGCACTGTTATTTTTCCAGATGCATGGCTAAAGTTTTATATCACGGCTTCAGTGGGCGTAAGGGCACAGCGCCGCCATTCAGAAATGAAAAAACGTGGGGTCCATCACACCCTAGAGGAAGTGGCTAAAGACCTTGAAGCGCGTGATTTTCGAGATCTCAGCCGTCAATCTGCACCCCTTAAATTAGCACACGATGCCTTGCTAATTGATACTTCCCATCTTACCGCTCAAGAGGTGTTTCAAAGGCTTTGCTATTTTATTGATGCAAAGCTTAAAAAAGCTTTTGCCTGAGCATTCTTTTTAGTCCATATTGTGACCGTGTTGCGCGTCTTGCATAAAGGCACGTGTGTTTTTAACTTTTTAACAAGTAGACTAGGATTTTTGATGACGATTGAAGAACAAACTGGCCATACGCCAAGTGCTCATGCCGCAGGTAGCTTTGCCTCATTATTGGAAGAAAGTTTTGTAGGGCGTAAAAGTTTTGAAGGTGGGGTGACCAAAGGTCGCATCGTTTCCATTGAGGGCGATATGGCCCTGATCGATGTGGGCTTAAAGTCCGAAGGTCGTATTTCCTTAAAAGAATTTGGTTCATTCGCGCAGAAATCAGAAATTCGCGTGGGCGACTTTGTGGATGTTTTCATTGAGCGCTTTGAGGATAAGAATGGCGAAGTGGTTTTGAGCCGTGAAAAAGCGGTTCGTGAAGCAACATGGGTCCAGTTAGAAGAGTCTTCAAAGAAGAACGAAAAAGTAACCGGCGTGATCATCGGCCGTGTGAAGGGTGGCTTCAGCGTTGACATGTTGGGCGTGATTGCATTCTTGCCAGGTAGCCAAGTGGATATTCGCCCCATTCGTGACGTGAGTCCACTCATCGGAATTCCACAGCCTTTCATTATTTTGAAGATGGATCGTGCTCGGGGTAACATTGTCGTTTCCCGTCGTTCAGTGCTTGAAGAAACACGTGCAGAGGCGCGTACTGACCTCGTCCAGAATCTGAGTGAAGGACAAATCATTACCGGCGTGGTGAAAAATATTACCGATTATGGTGCTTTCGTCGATTTGGGTGGTGTTGATGGTCTTCTTCACGTAACCGACATTTCGTGGCGCCGGGTTAATCACCCAACAGAGGTGATTTCAATTGGTCAATCCGTTAAGGTACAAATCATTCGTTTCAACAAGGATACTCAGCGTATTTCCTTGGGTATGAAGCAGTTGGAATCAGATCCTTGGGGCGATGTTGAAACTAAATATCCAGTCAACACACGTTTGAAAGGTCGGATTACGAACATTACTGATTATGGCGCTTTCGTTGAATTGGATGAAGGCATTGAAGGTCTCGTTCACGTTTCAGAAATGAGCTGGACTAAGAAAAATGTACATCCCGGCAAAATCATTTCCACTAGCCAAGAGGTTGAGGTGATGGTCCTGGATGTGGACGCAGCAAAGCGCCGCATTAGCCTGGGGTTAAAGCAGTGCTTTGAAAATCCATGGAAAGCCTTTTCTGCAAACCACAAAGTGGGTGATGTTTTGGAAGGTGAAGTCAAAAATGCCACTGAGTTCGGTCTGTTCATAGGGCTGAACGAAGAAATTGATGGCATGATTCACTTGAATGACTTGTCATGGGATCGTCCCGGAGAAGAAGTTCTCCAAGAGTTTAAGAAGGGCGATAAAGTCCAAGCCAAATTGTTGGATGTGGACGTGGAAAAAGAACGCATTGCTTTAGGTATAAAGCAATTAACAGGTGATCCTTATCAGGAAGCCATGAGCGATCTGAAGAAAGGTGCTGTGGTCACATGTACCATTGCTGCACTTACAGATGGTGGGCTTGAAGTAAAAGTGCCAGGTGACTTGCTAGGCTTTATCAAAAAAGCTGATCTTTCTAGAGAACGTAGCGAACAACGTGTGGAACGTTTTGCTGTGGGCGAAAGTGTTGACGCTAAGGTTCTGTCCGTTGAGCGGGGAAGTCGTAAAGTTAGCCTTTCTATCAAAGCTAAGGAGATCGATGAAGATAAGCAAGCCGTTGCAGACTTTGGTTCCTCCGATAGTGGCGCCAGCTTGGGTGACATCTTAGGTGCAGCCATTACTAAGGCGCGTCAGAAGGATTCCAAAAAATCTGACGACGAAGCTCCAGCAGCTGAAAAGTCTGCGAAGAAAACGACGAAAAAAGCCAAAGCTTCAGAAGCTACTGTTGAAGAAACTCCTGGGGAAGAGGCTTAACCCTCTCATGGTGCAAAGCCCTCTCACAATCGGTGTATTTGATTCCGGTGTGGGAGGACTGACAGTCTTAAGGGCCCTTCAGGCACGTTTGCTTGGGGCCCAGTTTCTTTATCTAGGAGATATGGCTCGTTTGCCATATGGCACAAAAAGTGCTCAAGTCGTCACAACCTATACTTTAAAAGCTGCAGCAGCTCTGGTTTCAAAAGGTGCGCAGAGTTTGGTTATTGCGTGTAGTACAGCGTCTTCATGTGCGATTCCAGAACTAGAAGCTCTCTATCCACATATTCCCATTATCGACGTGATTACGCCCACAGTGGCTCATGTAAGTATGTATGGGGCTAGGGACATTTTGATTTTAGCGACTCAGGGAACGGTCTCTAGTCACCTTTACAAAAATCTTATTACCAAGACTGCCCCACACATCTGTGTGCATGAAGTCGCCACGCCTTTGTTGGTTGGGTTGGCAGAAGAGGGGTGGCGTGATCCACATATAGTAAGTCAGGTTTTAGATCATTATCTTGAAGGGTTTAAGCACTTTGATACTATAGATACAGTGGTTTTAGGTTGCACCCATTTTCCGTTTCACTTAGACGCAATAAAATTGTATTTTGGTTCTCATGTAAATGTTGTTGATACAGCTATCCCTGCTGCCGAAAAAGCCAGGAGCCAGTGGCCCAGTGTGATGTTAGATGAGGGATCAACACACTATTATGTAACAGATTCACCTGAACGTTTTCGATCCACTGCAGAACTTTTTCTTTCGCATGAAATTCCTTCAGATCAAGTCACTTTAATTAATCTGTAATTTCATCACTTTACCTCTTATTAATGAATTTAACTTAGGCTGTTCATCAGAATAACCATAGGGAAAACATAGGATGAGCTACATGAATCATGTTGCAGTCAGCATGCTTATGTTCTGCATGTTTGTCGCACAAGCACAGTGGGGTCGTCTGCCATCAAATGATCCATCAGAAGAATGTCAATTGAATATGATGACAGGAATGGAAACTTGTTTGAAAAATCATAAGGTGTCTTCAGGCTCTCAAATGGAGGATCTTTACTATTTGGTCAACCCCATGACGGGAATGCAGTTGTCCCAGATGAAATTAAAGCCATTATCAGACAGCTCTGATGAAGATGATACTGTGTGCGATACTCAAACGTGCGACGAATAAGAAATATTAGTCGGCATTTTTGATTATAAAAGATTAAATTTTAGATATAATTTTCATTTTATAAACCATTCTCATGCAGACTACTCATAACTATTTTAAATGAGGTAATCAAAATGAAAACAATCCATTCAAAATTAACGTATTTGCTCTTAGCTGGTGCTTCCTTGTGTGTGATGGTTCCAAATATGGCTGAGGCTGTACATGAGGGGCAAGCCTCTCTAATATCAACAGGAGCAGTTCCAAATGAACCTCTTCATACTCTAGAATCTATAAGTCCTGGATCCATCGTAGGGGGATCGGATGAGGATTCCTCACAGGGTGACTCAGCCTTAGGGGTCTTTGATGAGGCCTCTTCACACTCGGGTTCAGCCTCAAGTGATTCTGATGATTTTGTTTTAGATGATATTGAGGGCCCTAATCCGAGCATGGTACACGATGAGGATAATTTTTTCGATGCATTGGATAATGAAGAAGATATTGAAAATTACGATCGTATAGCTCCAGTACCAATGGCGATTGAGTCTATTAAACGTGAGTTAAAAAGAGTATATCCAGACCAAAGTGAGCAACAGCATGAAATGCTTTCTCAAATTGAAGACAGGCTCTTAAAAAGCACAATGTTAGATGAATTAGATAAAGATTATCAGGCGCAAATAAATAAGTACGTGAATGAAAATAATGCGTATTTGGATCGAGTCTTGTCAAGATTAAAGAAACAGGCACCCCAACTTCAATTAGATGAGGATGATGATCTTCCAATTCACATGCCAATAAAGCCTGCTTTAAAAGCAGAAATAAAAGATGAAGAAGTAGAGCCAGCCTACATGCCAAGAAACAGCAAATTAACGGCAAAATCAGAGGGTTCAAGGCTTATGAAACGGAAACATTTCAATGTTCCTGAGCGCTCAGCAAAAAATGCCCCTCGTCTACCGCAAGTTGAAAATGTGGATGAATGGGAAGATGACTTACCATCCATGCTAGCATCGTCAGCAAAGCAGAAGCCTGCTACGGCCAAGAAAATATCAATGTCACAAGATAGCATATACGTGATTCATGATGGCCACAAAGCCCTTGATAAAAGCATTGATGGCCTGTCAGAAGCTTTGGTTGATCTTAGAGAAGCCATTGGAAAATTTGGCATTAAAGTTAGTGTAAAGAACACTGCTGAAAATCTTATTAATGATATTTTAAAAGGTAAGCAGCATGAGGGAAGTGAGATGGATCACGGAAGATTTGGTGGTATTAAATCACTAAGGACTCTTCAAGCTGAGCCTCAGACACATCAATTAGATGTTTTAGATAGCAAGGATTACAGTATTAGTGAAATCCGAGGAGAGTTAGAAACCCTTTATGACATATTGAGTCATGTCACCCTGCAGGGGCAGGAAAAGAAACAATTTCATGAAGCTCTAAGTCAGCTGCAAGAGGCAGGAGCGCGGTTAACCCGCACTTTTGAGCTGCATTCAGGAACACTGGCCGCTGCCTATGAAGAGACTCCAGACGCTCAATTGCATTATAATCAAGATCATGATGAAACAGTGAACGCAGAATAATTGAAATCTCTTATGGACGATAAAAAATAATTATATGTAGAGTATGAGGGATTGAATCCCTCAAAACTTCTCTCTTGAAACTTTAAATCCCCATTTGGGGATTTTTTTGTCAATTCTATGAGCCACAAATAAGAGTCGTTTGATCAAATATGTCAAACGAAAAGGAAAAATTTCGTACATAATTTCCATTTTATAAAGAACTTTTATGCACACTCATAAGTAATATTTAAAATGAGGTGTCAAAAAATGAAAACGATCCATTCTAAATTAACCCATTTGCTTTTAGCCGGTGCCGCAATTTTTGTACTGAAACCAAGTGCTGTCTGGAGCCAAAATGGTGAGGAGGAGTTTTTTGATGCAAGAGACTCTGAATATACCGGGGTTGAAGAAAGTTTAGATATCTTATTGAAAGGAATTGCTCCTCAACACATTGAGTTGTTGTGGCAAGGAGATCCCGAAGCGCTCCTCATTCTTAGGGAGCGTTTTAACCAAGCCAATCTTAACGCGGTCCAAAAAAAAGAGGCTTTAGATCATATTAAAAACCGTTTATCCACCTTGCCTAATAGTACAATGGAAAATACGAGATTGGTAAGTAGAATACTAAAAACTTTAGAGGAAGATCAACTTGAGTTTTTTGATGCCGTTGAATCTTTTGATGAGAGCGATAAATCTAAAGGACACTCCCCTGATTCAGGGGTGGTATCTGATACAGCAATCCCAGACGATTTAAGCGAGCAAAGCGCTGATGAAGATCTCGAGCGCGAAAATTTCAGTGAAGATGCTGAGGGTGATCGTCTAGAGGACCTTAAGATAACAAGTGATCAAAACGATCCATATTTTGGAACAATTGGAGAAGAGGAAGGTGGTTTTATTGAAGATTCACCTTTTGGAGATGTAAGTGAGCTCGAAAGAAGTAATCCCTATGATTTGAGTCAACCCATCAATAAACCTTTTGAAAAATCGCCTCGCAATGATTTAGATGCTGGATTAACTGAGCCTTTGAATGATTTATTTGAGCCTACTCTTTCCTTAGAGCAAGATAGACAGGCAAGATACTATCAGTTGGCAGTAGAAACTCTTGGCAAAATTTCTACTGCAAGCTCTAAGAGGAATCCAATAGAACTTCGTAAAGCTATACTATATGTAAATGGAGTCGCTCAAGATAAAAAGCAAGCCTTAGGGGCAAAAATAGATGCAGCAATTCAAGCGCTTCCAAAAAGTCAAGTTAAATTGAAGCTACTCAATTTAAGAGAAAAAGCTACGGCTCATGAAATAGCTATGGAGCAAGCAAAGCAAGGTCGTGATGCTGAGGCGATGGAAGAGGCCAGAACTAAATATGGAAGATCTGAAGTCTCCAAAACAATCAGACCAGAGGCGCCTAATAGGGAAGATCTGTTGATGCATCAGATTCAGGCTGAATTGCGGAGAATCTACCCCCATCAACGCGATGCACAAGAGACTGCATTTTCAGAAATTGAACGGGATCTTCCAACTCTTTCGCTAGAAGGTGAAATGGCAGATCCAAAATCGGCAGTTGTTCTGACCAATTCAGCAAATCGACGTGCCAAGTTAAGCAGGGTGATAAAAAGATTAAAAGCTCAAGAAATCCAAAGTGCAGAAGCTATAGAAGATGATGACATGCCTATTCATGCAGAGACCGAAAAGCCATGGCCTGCGATGACAGGAGTGGATCCAGCAACACAAAAAATCAATAAATTATCGGCCCGTTCGAATGGTGCTGAGCTCTGGAAGCGTAAGAAAGCTTCTGTCAAAGCAGAAGATATTTCCCAAGAGGATGTAATACCTAAGGAATTGCCTGCGAAAGTTTTGCAACGTGCGCAGATAGAAGAGCTGGATGATGTTCAGCCTATCCAAATAGATGCTCGTCAGAAAAATGATATGCATGTGTCCAAGCCAGTCCTTTCTGCAGAAGATGTCAGAGTGATCCATGCGGGTCACCAAGCCCTCAATAAAAGTATTGAAGCGTTGTCATATGCACTAAGGAACTTTAATTTGTCTATTAGAAAGTTAAATATTAAGCATAGCATTCAGCAGGATGCTCAAAAGCTCATTGATGCCATTTTAAATGGCAAAAGTTATGATGGTAAAGTAAGCCATAAAAGAGTAGGGGGAATTGTTTATTTAAGAACACTCCAATCTGGCTCACAAACCCACGACTTAGAGGTTCTAGATGGTAAGAATCGCACAATTTCAGGCATAAAATCAAACCTTGCACAACTTTATAGGCTATTAACCAAAGTTAAACTGGTGGGCAAACCAGCTGCAGTTTTAGAACAAATGATTGATGCATTAAGAGAAGCAGAGAACGATCTTGTGCGAGCTTATGACACTCAATCTGGAACCTTGGTTGCTGCGTTTGATGCCGCTCCTGATACGAAGCTTAGATATGATGAGGGGCGTGATGAAACCATTGCAGATGATGAGTAGTGCCCAAAAGTGTGGAGGCTTAATGAGAATCTGCATCGCCCCCTGATTGTAGGCACTAATTGCTCTGACATGTGTATGTAACGGCGACTAAAGCTACTCGATATTAAATCGTTTGCGTAGAGAAATCCCCTTCAATCGAAATCATTGAATGGATTGAAGGTGGAACGGTTTGCCTATACATGGGATGCTCTCCCATTGGAATAAGAAATTTTTTTCATCCTATAGTCTATTTCTATAGCATTGACTTAAATCCCAACGAAGGTTTTTTTATCAAAAACTTGATTTTTAACGTGCATTTTGCTATATTTGGGATATCAGAAACGTTAAAAAAGGAATTTCAATCATGCTGACTTTCTCTTCGCTATTCCCCTCTCATCATTCAGGACTCTTTCCACTCCTTTGCCGTCTCATCCCGCCAGGATGGAGGATAGTTTACGTTTAACGTGAGCGGTGATAGAGTAGCCCTACCTCTTCCATAGATATGTTGGAAATAGCCCAACCCTTACACGTCATCCATCTTCGGACATAGGCCTCATAATGCACTCAATGCTTAAATTCAATGGATATCCATTGTGTATATGGATATCCATCTCAATGCTACAGTTTTAAAGGAAAAAGTATGCAAAAAAAAATAAAACACTCAATTGATATCCATTGGCCTTAACGCCCCAGTATATCAAGAAAAATTATGGATATCCCATGGATATCCATAATTAATAAACATTTGGAAAAAAATATACAATTTTAAAGGAATTTATTATGGCAATATATAAGGCAATCATTCGTTTTTTCGTACACTTAAAACCCCATGTAAACCCACTTATGGGACTTGCGCATTTAAGGCACTTGTGACATGGTGAGCGTCATCGATGCCGCCGTGGCTCAGTGGTAGAGCACACCCTTGGTAAGGGTGAGGTCGAGGGTTCGATTCCCTCCGGCGGCACCAGTTCCCCTTCAGTACAGGAATCAAATTCAAGATAGCTTTACAAAGGCCTTACTAGGTTATACGGCTTTTCGGGAAAAATACGTGCAAGGAGGTGACTAATCGGTAATGAAAAGCCTTTCGCGGGATGGTCAGCAGCCTGAAATAATGGTTGTGACGTATTGTGATGCGGGTGCGGATCCCGCTTTGATCTTAAAATGTAATCCAGGGGATTTTTTTGTTCGTAATGCATCGAATATTATTCCATCTTACAAAAAAGACGAAGATCACCATGGCACTAGTTTTGCGTTAGAGAGTGGAGTTTGCTTTGTGGAAGTCAGTCATTTGAAAACTGTATGACCTTCCTGAGGATCCAACAGAAAACTCACGATGGTCAACTTCATATTCATCTTTGGTATTCTGATATTAATGCAGGTCAAATCTAGGCATGCTCTAATGCATTTGGGGTATATGTTTCACTTGATTACACTCCATTAAGGAGGGTTAACCTCTGAGATCTGCTTAGGGTCTAAGACATTTGCTGTGGCATGATTGTCTGCTTCAGTTTTAAAATAGAGGACGAGGATGCGGGTTAATGCAGGCGCTGTTATGCCAATTATGCAGCCAATTACAAAGAAAGTGATTCCTAAGTTTAAAAAGGCTTTTTTGTATACCAATAGAGAGTCTAAGGCGAGTGCGGTTCCACCTTTTGTGGGAACACTAAGCATGTTTTGCGCAATCACTCCTCCCAAATAATAAGCAAATGCTCGTGACATAAACCAAATCGCTGTTACTAAGCTGGTATGTTGAGGGGGGGAAATTTTTGTGATGAGTGATAAGCCAACAGGAAGGATACATAGTTCTGCTAGTGCGCAAAATATGCAGAACAAATAAAGCCATATTGCATTGATCAGTCCATCAGGCGTTGCCCAATGGCATCCTAAATATAGTGCAAAAATTGAAAAACTTGTTAGTAATATTGAAATAGTAAATTTTAGAGGGGCGCTTGCTGAGTGACTGGTCTTAGGGCTAAAGTTCCATAAAATTGCTAAAAGGGGACCAAATATAACAATAAACATTGGGTCAATTGCTTGAAACACAGATGCTGGAATTTCATAACCAAGTACCATGCGATCCACATTTCTATGGACAAAGAGGCTAATTGTACTTCCAATTTGCTCAATAATTGCAATAAAAGAAATGTTGTAAATGATAAGCAATAAACCTGTCCATAGAGCTTTCGAATGGGTTTTAGAGCATTTCTTGCTCATATAAAACCAAAATCCCAGACACGCCAAGCCGGAAGAAAAGATAAAAAAGTTCATGAGAGCGGGCGCTTTAAATGTGGGAAAAAGAATGGCACATAATGCAATTGATGCAATAAAAGCAAGGGCCTTAACTAACCACGGCGTACGATTAATTATGGGAGCATTATGGAAATAGGTTGCTTTTGAGTTTACAAGAAACAGTCCAAGGCCAAGAATTGCAACAATACCTGAGAGAAAAAAACCCCCACGCCACATGAGCGTATTTGGATTAAGGTAATTTGATAAATCAAAACCAAAAAAATCACTAATCTTAAATAGAATCTCCGGTTTTTGCGCTAAAAGCCCGCAAATAGGCGCCAAAAGCGCGCCCGCATTGATCATTGTAAAATAGTAAGTGAAACCACTTTCTCGCCTTTCATCGTTTTCATCATAAAAATTATTTAAACTGGCCGCTATGTTAGGTTTGAAGTATCCAGTTCCGATGATCAGCAAGATAAGAGCCCATTCAAAATATGAAGCATCAAGAAAACACAGGATAAATTGACCGATTGCTAAGAATGCAAGGCCTGCTGCAATGGTAAACCGACGGCCTGTAAATCTATCTGCTAAATATCCCCCGATTAAGGGCGCGATATACATGATTGCCATTAATGCTGCATAGGTTTCAAAAATAGCAGCATCTGAGTATAGGAGCTCAGCTGACATGTAAAGTGCAAGAAATGAGCGAAACCCATAAAAACTAAAACGTTCCCAGAATGAAACTGCTGTAACTGGCCAGAAACCCTTGGGTTGCTTAATAATAAGTGTTGCCATGTAATAGTCTCCTGAATGACCTTTATACATGTATAGTCTAAAATCTAGATGCAAGAAAACAAAGTTTTGCAATATATTATGATATGAAGGACTTAGGTTAGTTAGATTTGATCATTTCGCTTTTATTGAATTTTAACTCTAATTTATGTATTTTTTAAGAGTTTCATAAGCTGCAGTGACTTTCTTAAACATTTCTTCTGCTGCTTTTTTGTTTTTGAAAGAGGTCATATGACGATCTGGGTGAAATTGTTTCACAAGTTTTCGATAATTAGCTTTAACCTCTTTAGAGGTAAAAGGAATAGATAGACCCAGTATTTTAGCGGCTTCCGTTACAGGGCGTGACAGTTTTTCTGTAGTGCTGTCAAAGATAGGGTCCATTTTGAAGGTAGTATGAAGTGCCTCTTTAAGCTGTTCAACATAGTGTACACTTTTGCTTGCCCATTGTCCCATTGGCCACGTTGGTCTGCGCCCGCCTAAATCATCCACATTGAGTCGCTCAATTTCCTCACTTGGCAGGCCTGCATAATAGTTCCATTTGAGATTGTACGTTCGAACGTGTGTAAGACAAAACCAGTAATAATCCGTTAGCTGATCCCTTGATTTCGGTGCACGATGTATGCCTTCAAGGATGCAACCTGGAGCATCGCAGAGTTTTTCTGATGATAAAGTTGACGCATTAGTCACGTTCATCATCCCAAAATGTTGGAACACGTTGGTGAATATCAGTTAGCAATTGGCGTTCAGATGTGTATTGAGCCTTTGCAACAATCTCATTTATACATAAGGTCTCACCCCATAAAATTGCGGGGTCTCCTACCTTAGCCTGAGGGCAAGGGGAGAGATCGACGGCCATCATATCCATAGAAATTCTGCCCACTACTGAACAGCGAATTCCATTCACTAAAATTGGGGCGCCATCAGAAACTGCTAGAGGATACCCATCTCCATAACCACATGCAACAATGCCAATCGAGCCATTACTTTTATGATAATAACGCGCTGCATACCCAATGGTGGACCCATACGGCGGGGTTTTAACTGAGATTAATTTGGATTGAAGTGTCATGACAGGCTTAAGGCCTAACTCATTGGTGGTTTTTTCAGGAATGGGGCTTAGTCCATAAAGGGAAAGGCCAGGACGAACCCATTCATGATGACAGCTAGGGAAATTAAAAAGCGCAGGAGAATTGCATAAGCTTAAAGGATTGTTTAACCCTTTTCCAAGTTCATAGAAGGTTTTCATTTGCTCAGTGTTAAGAGGGTGATCTTTTATATCTGCGCAAGCGAAGTGAGACATAATGGGCATGGGTTTTATAACGCTCGGTAAACATAAAAGCCTATCATATACATTTTTAAACTGAGAAGGCAAAAAACCGAGACGCCCCATACCTGTATCAATTTTAAGCCAGATATGGATAGGGGCCGATAAATTTGATTCCTCAAGCCAAGCAACTTGAGATAGATCATGTACGACAAGATGAAGGTTATTTTGAATGGCCAAATTGATTTCT
>CANLAL010000020.1 GCA_947488045.1 Alphaproteobacteria bacterium | reverse complement strand
TTGCGAGATGTCATGGGCGCTCCTTTATTGTATTGTCATTGATGCTTATTTTCATGTCATTAAGATGTGATTATCGGGTCATCATGCAACAAAAAACGAAGCCGCTCAAGATCTTCTTTTGTATCAATGCCATGCGGAGCTTGGTTCACAAGCCCTACCCCTATACGCATGCCATTTTCTAGAAAACGTAATTGCTCTAGTCGTTCATAAACCTCTAAAGGGGAAGGGGGTAAGCTTATATACTGTTCAAGGCTAGATCGCTTAAAGCCATAAAGTCCTATATGGTGATAATAATGCCCATCACTACTGGCCACAATGTTGCGAGTAAAGTAGATGCTTTCCGTAATATATGTGCCGGGTGCAATAGAGAGAACGGCTTTGACCACATGGGGGGATGCAGCCTCCTTTTGGTTGGAAATCGGACAAGCAAGCGTGACCATGTCAAAGCGATCCTCATCAAGCAGCTGATTTAATTGCTGTAAATACGCTGGAGGGCATGTGGGTAAATCCCCTTGTAAATTGATGATGCGTTGAAATTGGCCGTCTGGGTCAAATTGGGTGAGCGCAGTAAAAATTCGGTCGGTGCCAGAAGGTAAATCAGGCGCAGTTTCGATCACGGGTACGCCATAAGAACGCACAATTTGAGTGATTTCAGGATCTCCACTGGCCACAATGACAGGGCCAAGCTGAGCAGCTACAGCTTGATCAACCACGTGTAAAATCATGGGCTTTCCACAAATATCAGCCAAAGGTTTATTGGGAAATCGTGTTGATGCTAAGCGAGCAGGAATAATGGTGAGCGTTGTGGTCATTGTAGTCCTTAAGCCTCGTATTTTAAGAAAGGTCTTTCTGCACGTATAATCGCATTGCTTGGCCCATAAATTCAATCAATTTTGGTTCGTGGGGAAGGAAAAAATTTCTAAAATGGGGATGTACACAGTAAAGTTGAGCGAGACTGGCGTAAATTTCCATATTCGTATTAAAAAATAACTCAGCGATTTTATAATGCTCATGAATCAACCTTTGAACTTTTGGAGATCCTGGCTCAAGTCCCTGAAAAAGGCATAGCTCAAGGGCTCTGTAAAGAGTTGTATCAAAACTATCGTTGGCTTCCCCATCTATATTTGCATCTTCTGCTCCTAAATAAGTGTCAAGGGTGAACCCTTTATACGCATGCGGGGTATCGTTCTTAATCTTGAGCATTGTTCTATCAATGGTATGGATCAGATTTTTTAAACGCTTCACCGTCACTTCAAGACTCTCTTTTTTGGTAGAAAGTGCTGTAATTTTTTCACACTCAGTGCTTGCAAGAAGTTCCTTGATTTCTTTAATTTTAAAACCTAACTCTCGAAAAAACAGAATCTGCTGAAATAATAAAAGCTGAGGCTCTTCATAGATTCGATAGCCGCTTTCTTGATAAGAGGCTGGTTTAAGTAGGCCAATTTCGTCATACCAATGGAGTGTACGAATGCTCACACTAAATATTTTGGCTAACTCTTTGATACTATAACGCATGTTATTTACCTGTGAACGATGTTCTAGGCACGGTAGAAGATTACGTAACGTGAGGGTCAAGTAAAAAATAATTGAAAGACTAAGAAGTCTAAGGTCGGCTACAGGAATTCGTAGCATTGAGGAAATATAAATCTTTAAATTAAAGTATAGCATAAGATTAGATTTATGTCCCTATTATATAATATAGCCAATGAATAAAAATTCATAGCAAGAATAAATTGATGTCATTTATAAGTAAAAAAAGTCAATAAAAGGATTGGATATTTCCAATGGTGCTCATTGTGAATTTTAAGACTATGCCAGGTATTGATTTAGGGTTATAAGCTGAAATAATTGTTCAAAAAATTTCTGTAAATACGCTCTAAGATTTCAAGTTCATTTAGAGAAATAACTTCATTTGCTTGATGAATGGTGGCGTTGAGCGGGCCAAACTCTACTACAGGGCAAAAGAAATGAATAAACCGTGCATCTGATGTTCCCCCTGAAGTGCTGCGTTCAGGGGTAACTCCCGTCACCTGAGTAATACTTTCACACATTAAATCCACCAAGGCCATCTCATGGGTCAAAAATGGCTCAGCTTGGGATGTGCGTGTTAAAGTAAAGGATCGGTTTCCTAAAGTGTCATGTATGCGCTTGCGAATCTGATCATAAAGGCTGTCGCATGTGTGAAGAGGGTTAAAGCGTACGTTGAAATTTATGCTTACGCTGCCTGGAATCACATTGGTGGCTTGGTTGGGGCATGTAAGGCTTGAAAATGCTAAGGTAGAAGGATCAAACCCTGCGGTTCCTTCATCTAATATCCAATGTTTGAGGGCTAAAATGGCTTGTGCTAAGGGGCCAACGGGATCATCAGCAAGGTGTGGGTAAGCCACATGCCCCGCTTGCCCCATAACGGTGAGCGTAAGACACAAACTGCCCCGGCGACCCATCTTTACCATGTCGCCTACCTGAGTCTTACTCGTGGGCTCGCCCACCATGCAGGCATCTGGGATCAGGTTTTTTTGAGCCATATAATCTAGCATTTTCTTTGTGCCGTTGAGAGCAGGCCCTTCTTCATCGCAGGTGAGTAGCAAACTGATGGTACAGGAAGAAGAGGGAAAATCCTTTTTGAAGGAAATCAGTGCGGCCATAAATGCAGCAATTGAACCCTTCATGTCGCAGGCACCTCGGCCATAGAGGTGATCGTCCACAAGAGTAGCTCCAAAAGGATCTTGATGCCAACCTTCACCTGCGGGCACTACATCCACATGTCCAGCAAAACAAAAGTGTGGATTTCCTGTGCCGACACTTAAAAACAGATTATCCACATCAGGTGTGCCTTCTTGAGAAAAAGTCATGCGGTGGATGCGAGGGTTAAACGGCTCAAATACTTGTATGATATAGTCTAAGGCTGCACCTGCGTGTGGGGTAACGGTGGGTATACGGATCAAGTCTTGTAAAAAAGTGAGAGCAGTCTGGGTCATGTTTTGATCCTTTCTTAATCCTTCCCTTAAAAACGCAGCAAATCATTCAATGATGTTTTTGAGCGCGTTTGGGCGTCCACACGTTTGACAATCACAGCGCAGGCCAAAGCCGGCTGCCCTAATGCTGTAGGAAGAGATCCTGGCACCACAACACTGTAAGCGGGCACACGGCCATAAGTGATTTCTCCTGAGATGCGGTCCACAATTTTTGTTGAAGCCCCTAAGAAAACACCCATGGCAATCACGGATCCTTCCTCCACAATAACCCCTTCAGCAATTTCGCTGCGCGCACCTATAAAGCAATTATCTTCAATGATCACAGGGTTGGCCTGTAAAGGTTCTAGTACTCCACCAATACCTACACCACCAGAAATGTGGCAATTTTTTCCAATTTGGGCGCATGATCCAATGGTAACCCACGTATCTACCATCGTACTTTCACCCACATAGGCGCCCATGTTCACAAAGCTGGGCATTAATATCACTTTAGGGGCGATGTAAGCGGTCTTCCGTACGATACTCCCAGGCACGGCCCGGATTTGTGCTGCAATGAAGGCTGGTTCATCCCATGTGGAAAACTTAGCGTCTACTTTATCATACCAAAATCCGGGATGCTCTTGATTGCCTGGCGCTCCAGGCAGCAGGTGATTGGGGTTTAAACGAAAGGAAAGAAGAATGGCTTTTTTCACCCATTGGTTGACGTGCCACGTGCCTTCAATTTTTTCGGCCACACGCAGTTGCCCTTGATCAAGCAGGGTCAACGTTTCAGATACTGCCCCACGGGCCGATTCCATGTCCTTTGGGTGGTCCCATCCATGAGATATTATCTCTTCTAAAGTTGTTAGCGACGTTGTCATAAAAAATGCCTCACTCTTATTGATCCTTACCCCTCGTGCATGAGAGGATTAGCTTTCTTACAAACCAATCAGTTGTGCAATAGAGGTTCGCAAAGTGTCCATCCCCTCTTTTGTTTTTGCGCTACAATGAATGATCTCTGGATGTCGATGCTTATATTTGCAGGCATCCAGTGAAGCCATCAGTGATTCATCTGGCTTGCCTTTATCCACCTTGGTAAGCACAATTTGAAAAGGAACCGCCACGGCGTTAAGGAGAGACATGGCCTGCTCATCAGACTCTTTTAAAGGGTGCCTGGAATCAATGAGTAAGATAACCCGCAGGAGCATTTTACGGGATTTTAAATAGTGGGTAATAAGGTTGCGCCAGGTTTGTTGGGTGCCTTTAGAGACTGTGGCAAAGCCATAGCCCGGTAAATCCACAAGGCACAATGAGTGCCCCAACTCAAAAAAGTTGATTTGCTGGGTGCGCCCTGGGCTCATGGAAACCCGAGCTAAGCTTTTGCGAAATGTCAGCGCATTAATCAGGCTAGATTTTCCCACGTTGGAGCGCCCCACAAAAGCCACCTCCATCAGATGGTCTTCAGGAAGTTGATGTACATGCTGTGCCCCAGCCACAAACTCACAAGGTTTCATGAACAGTTTAGAGACAGCAGAAGTGGAAGAGGGTTTTACTTCTTCCACTTTGGTTTGCCTTTGTTCAGGTTAACCGCTTTCAGCTTGGGTTTACCTGCTTCAATGCGCATAATCAATGCCTGTTGAGCGATGGATAAAATATTGTTCCAGGCCCAATAGATCACGAGTCCGGCAGAAAACTGGGCCAAAAGAGCTGTAAAGAACAAAGGCATGAACATGAACATTTTTGCCTGGATGGGATCAGTGGGCTGTGGGTTCAGTCGCTGTTGCAACAGCATGGTAAGACCCATCAAGATAGGCCAAATGCCGATCATGAGGTAAGAAGGGGGCGTCCACGGTATTAAACCAAAAAGGTTGAATAAGGTGGTGGGATCAGGCGCAGAAAGATCGTGGATCCAACCAAAGAAAGGCGCATGGCGCATCTCAATGGTTACAAACAAAACCTTATAGAGCGCAAAAAATACAGGAATCTGTAATACCATCGGCAAACAGCCAGCCAAAGGGTTAATCTGGTATTTACGGTATAGGGTCATCATCTCTTCATTCATTTTGACTCTGTCTTCGCCGTATTTTTCTTTCAGTGCCGTAAGCTCAGGTGCCAAGGCTTTCATTTTCGCCATGGACCGGTAAGATTTATTGGCCAATGGGAAAAGAGCCAATTTAATCAGCACAGTGAGCAGTAAAATACTCAAGCCAAAGTTGCCCAAAAGCCCATAAAGGAAATTGAGGAAAGAGAAGATGGGTTTGGTCAAAAAGTAAAACCACCCAAAATCGATAGCCAAGTCAAAGCGGGGAATGCCCAGCTGCTTTTCATATCGATCCAAAAGATGAACCTGCTTAGCACCAGCAAAAATGCGCTCTTCTAAAGAAACAGACTGGCCAGAGGCAAGCGCCATAGGGGTATAAATCACCTTTGTTATAAAGTGCTCTTTTTGATGGGTTGAGCCAAACTGATAATTGGCTGTAAAATTTTGAGTGGAAGAGGGAATAAGGGCTGTCAGCCAATATTTGTCTGTAATGCCAATCCATCCACTCAATGCAGAAATATCCACAGTTTGTTTTTCGCGCAGCTTTTTGTAAGAAAACTCTTCCAGTTTACCATTAAGAACGCCCATCGGGCCCTCATGAAGAATGAAAAAGTCTGCGATATTCGGTGTCCCAATACGAGAAATCTCTGAAAAAGGTGTCAGATGCAACAAGCGATCGGATGTATTGTTCACCTTTTGAGTCACGGTAATCATATAATGTTCATCAATGTTGAAGGTGCGCTCAAAGGATAGCCCCTGCCCATTATCCCACTTCAAGGTGACGGGTGTTGATGGCGTTAACTTTTCTCCAGCAGCGAGGATCCATAGGGACTCTTGGTCCGGAACCTTAATGTTGGGTTCAGTGGGCTGCCAGCCAAAATTAAAAGTGTAGGGTGCTTCGGTTCCCTCAGGTGAGAGTAGGTTGATGGGTGGGCTCTTCTCATCCGTTGTTTCACGGTAACGTACCAATGTGGCATCATCCCATGTGCCACCCTTTAAGCGGATGGAGCCTGTCAGCGAGGGCGCCTGAATGGGGATGCGTTTATCGGCAGCCAATCGTTCAGCGCGAGGAAGAGTAATGGCGACGGGCGGGACTTCCGGTAGTGCGACTTGCGTTGTTTGAGGCGTAGCCAAGCTTGAGCGGGCTTGTTGTTGCGCATGAAGTGCATCTAACTTAGGACGCTCATAAAAATAATAAAAACCTAAGAAAACCAGGCCTGCCAAAGCGACAGTGATGAGTAAGTTACGTTGTTCGTTCATAATGGCTCCACTTAAAACAATGCGCTAGGGGACAGGATCATATCCAGATCCCCCCCACGGATGACAGCGACAGATTCTTTTTATCCCAAGAACCCCTCCTTTTACAAGCCCATGTCTTTCTAAAGCTTCTTTTGTATAGGAAGAACAGGTGGGTAAATAGCGACATCGCGGAGGAATAAAGGGGGAAATCATCCGCTGGTAAACAAAAATGAGGCTTAAGGCCAGTGCGCGGATGATTTTTGTGATCATTGTGTGTTCGATAAAAAGTTGCCCAATGCATCTTCAATTTCTTGAGCAATCAAAGAAAAAGAACCGGTGAGGAGTTTTTTCTTTACAATGACAACAACGGAAAAACTCTTCAGGTGATTGGTTTTTTTTATAAAAGGAAATAAAACAGCTCTTACGCGGCGTTTGCCTAAATTACGGGCTACGGCGTTGCCGACCTTTTTAGAGGCTGTGAGCCCATATTGGCATGTAGGGGCCAAGGGAGTCCCCTCAGAGGGGGCCGGAGAAAATAAAATAATGGTAAATCGACCTGAAAACTGGGTCTGCGTTTTAGAAAGGGCTAAAAAACTGGCCCGATGACGCAGACTCGTCCGCTCCATAAAGGGTGCTTAGGCTGAAAGGCGGGCGCGACCCTTGGCTCTGCGGCGGGACAACACATTACGTCCTCCCACATCGGCCATGCGTGACCGGAAACCGTGACGTCTTTTGCGAATAAGCCGGCTGGGCTGATAAGTGCGCTTCACGAGCGTAACTCCTTAAACAATCAAAAATCAAGTTGGTTTATAGAGCCCTTTGGGGATGTAAGTCAAGTCCTAAGATTTAATGCTGGTGGCAGATGACACTATCCTCTGGGCTTGACAAGGCTTGCCACTTCCCACAACGTGTGCACGAGTTAAATGAAAAAGAGAGGCCTCATCATGTTGCTTACAGGTTTGGGATCCATTATGGATGAATATGATGGCTATCTCATTGATTTATGGGGTGTGGTTCATGATGGAGCCCACGTGTATCCGGGGGCTTTAGAGACGTTAAAAGCACTCCAAGACCACAATAAAAAGGTGGTTTTGCTCTCCAATGGTCCGCGCCGGGTCCATGTGGCACATGATCGGTTGGCTAAATTGGGCGTAACATCTGATTTATATACGGCTGTGCATACATCCGGGGAACAGACCTATCATCTGCTTGCTCAGCAGGCTAAGGGGCAGTCCTTTTTTCACATCGGGACAGAGCGGGACGACTCCCTTTTTGAAGGTCTAAACCTGATCAAAACGGACAACATTCAGAAGGCAGATTTTATCCTGTGCACCGATACGCTTGTCTGGGATCAAGCAGTCCATGATTTGGACCCAGTCTTTACCCAGGCCCTTGCATTAAAGCTGCCCCTCATTTGCGCAAACCCAGATCGTGTGGTGTTCTATCAAGGGGGCCTCAAGTGGTGTGCAGGGACGTTGGCCCATCGCTACCAAGAAATGGGCGGTAATATCACCTTAATTGGTAAGCCCCATCCGGAAGTGTATGCAACAGCATTGTCCCACATGCCCAACGTATCTACAAAACGGATTTTAGCCATAGGTGATTCTCTGCGTACAGATATTCAAGGCGCCCTCACCCAAGGCATTGATGGCGTGCTCATTACCGGTGGCATCCATATGCCGGATCTGGGAAATGCTTGGGGAGAGTTGCCAGACGCAGCGGCAGTCAAAAAAGTCTGCGCACAATACAATATTACGCCCAGATATGTCATGGGCAGTTTGGTGCTTTAATTTTACTATAAGGCCCTCCATACTATTAATAGTATGGCCCCACTCTGTTACCCTTATGTTGTGGACTGAGGATTAGGTTTCACCTGCAAGAGTTGTAGGTAAATTGCGTGATTTTCCATAACGCGGTGAACATAATCTCGGGTCTCTGAGAAGGGAAGCTGCTCTATCCAATCAATAAGATCCACATTTTTCTGCCGAGGGTCTCCCACTTCATTGAGCCATCGGCTCAAATTACCTGGTCCAGCATTATAAGCAGCGAGGGCGACGGGATAGGACCCATCATATTTTTTTAAGAGCTTGTGAAGATAATGGCGCCCCAATCTTACATTCAATGCGGGGCGATTATGCAGGTCGGTTTTTCCAAATTTGATATTCAGCTTTTTGGCGACCTCTTTTGCGGTTCCTGAAACAAGCTGCATCAAGCCCATGGCACCTGAGCCGCTTGTGGCTTTAGGATCAAAAGAGCTTTCTTGACGAATCACAGCATGGGTGAGTGCGCACGATGTTTGATCTTTCTCTTTTGTAAAGCGACAGAGGTTTGGATAGGCTTCGGGAACAAGAAGTGTTTGAAAACGTGCCATCTTGCGGGCGGCAAGCACAGTGAAACGATGGCCATGCGTTTCAAGAAAATCCAGCAAACACCTTCGACTCATTGGGGAAAGGTTTTCAGCCAAGTGTTCCAAAAATATTTTTAAGTATTTTTCTTGATCGCTTTTAATGAGCAATAGAGTCATCTGCGCTTCTGGTGTAACTGAAAAGGCCTGTTTTTGAGGGCTGACAAGAGGGGTGTTAGTGAGCCCTGGGAAAGCTTTTGAATAAAGTTTTTTATGTGCTAACTGCCCGTAAAAGTGGGCAGAGTACTGGGCCGCCTTTAGCAGCCATTCTTTTTTTTCTTTTTCCATTTTAAGTGCGCGACAGGCTTCTGCGGCCCAATAAGCGGCCCGCCCTTTGCTCATGGGTGTGGACACTTTTCCATAAAGTGCAGAAAATAAAGCGAGTGCCTGTTGGGGTTTTTTCACAAATCGTAAGGCCAACCAGCCGGCAAGCCACTGGGCCTCCGCATAATCAGTGCCTTGGGTAAGGCCATGTTGACTGAGGAGGGTATAAGCTTGAGTATATCGTTTATTTTGAATGAGTTCCCGGGCAATGGCAATGCGTTCTTTGGCCCAATAGGTTGCCCATTTTGAATTCTTGGGAGGGGTTTTGAGTAAATAGTCCCCCGCATTATCAAGTTGCCGAATGCGTCGCCATTTGGTGCGATCAAACCAAAGCCCTTCATTTTGTGTATGGGCTTTGGGGACTTGTGCAATAGCGCCCTCCACCCCCGGTAAATCTTGGATGAGGTGCACCCGAGCATGGGTGAGAAGGGCTTTGTCACGGGGTAATCGTTTAACCATCCTAAGCGCCTGTTCGGCACGCTCATCCCATAGCAGTCTTTCTGTGCGTTTCCAATGATCTTCAGAAGTCAGATAAGAACCAAAGGCTTTGATAAAGGCCACTTCATCTTCCGCTTGAAAGTTCAAACGAATCCAGTAATCCTTAGCGGAACTGGCAAGGGAGGCCTTCTTACCTTGTCCTGAAAGTGCGTTTAGATAATAATAAGCGCCAGTTCCCGTTTTCGGCTTATGAACAGTAAACCAAGAAACAACATCTTGCGCTGGTGTATTTGCACTGATGAGCCCCTCTAAGTTCGTATGCAAAAGCTCTAAACGTGGCCATTTTTGAGATTTTACCAGGGTTACCCCTTCAGCAAAAGATCCATGATAAAGCCCGTCCACTAAGCGCATCCAGTCCACCAATTGAGAGGCCAGCGGGCATTTTTTATCCGTTGCAGAGGTAATGACGTCGGTATGATTCTTGACCATGGCGATACAAGGCGCAGCAGGTGTGCCTGCATGGATTTCGTAAGAACATAGGGAAAGGAAAATAAGCCCACTTAAAGTGAGATTTCTTGGGGTAAGTTGCCAGAAAAGATGAAGGAATTTTATTTTCATTTGTCCTCGTGGTGTTTTTTCATTGAGACATCGTTCATTTTTAACATAATATTACACATGTTGTATCTAGAGTCTAATTAAGACGGATCTATCTAAGTAAGACTATGTGTCTCTCGCCGCTGATGATGACCCTTTTTGTAGTGTAACGGAAGAAATCCTTAAAATGAGTGAACGTCCTTCTCAATATCGTGTGGTTGCCGAAAATCGTAAGGCTAGGCATGATTATTTTATCCAAGAAACTTTGGAAGCAGGGCTCATGCTCGTGGGAACTGAGGTCAAATCCCTGCGTAACCATCAAGGAAGCTTGAATGAAGCCCATGCAGGTGAAATGCAGGGAGAGCTTTTTCTCTTCAATGCACACATTCCTGAATACTTAGAGGCCAACCGTTTCAATCATGTGGCCCGGCGGCCCCGCAAATTACTGGTCCATAAGCGTCAGATGAACAAGCTTTTAGGCGCCATTGCGCGCAAGGGGATGACCCTAGTGCCCTTGTCTTGCTATTTTAATGAAAAAGGGATTGTAAAAATTTCTTTAGGGCTTGCTCAGGGTAAAAAACAAACCGATAAGCGTGAAACCATGAAACAGCGGGATTGGGAGAGGGATAAAGCCCGCATTTTACGCGATAGAGGCTAAGAGTGTCGTGAATGGTAATGGCAGGGGCTAGTTAGATCACGAGGTTTCAGCATGCAAGTGAATGAAAGTTATGTATTAGCAACCGGTGTGGTTGCTGCGGAAAGATTAGAGCTACAGCATGAAGTTCTTAAACCATGTTCTTATGCGCAAATAGAGAAAACGCATCTTTCAAAAGGCAATACCGTTTGGGATATAGGGTGCGGGAGTGGCGCCATGACAGTACATTTTGCGGAAATCGTGGGGCCCGAAGGAAGGGTTTATGCTCTTGATATCAGCCAAGAGCAATTAGACGTGGCTCAAAGAAGAGTAAAGGCGGCTGGCTTTGAGCATGTTACTTTTATTCAAGGTGACATTTGCTCTCTTGAAGGAGTCTCAGAGGAAGAGGCTGATATGACATACATGCGTTTTGTGTTAATGCATCAAAAAAATCCTGACTGTGTTATTCAAGCTGTAAAAAAGCTTCTTAAAGCGGGCGGCGTCGCGGCCTCTCAGGAGGGGATTTTGGGTGAGACGTACAGTAATTATGCGCATACCGTATTAAAGGAGTATAGAGATACCCTCATGGCATTGGGCACATATAAGGGATGTGATTTTAATCTCGGTAATAAGCTCACTACACTCTATGAACATGCAGGATTTAAGCATGTTGAGGGTTATTTTAAAGAGCACTTTCTTCCCATAAGCATGGCGAAAAAATTCATTGAGATGTCCTTGGCTGAATGGAAAGATAAAGCCATTCAGGCAAAGCTCATTACCCCGCAACATGTGGATATATGGCAAAAATTTTTGAATGAGTTAGATGAAAATGCACCGGGCTTTTCTTTCCCGCAAGCGTATGCCCTAGCTTGGAAGTAAAATAATCAATTGTAAATTAAAGCTTACGCTTCTACTTTTTAAAAAGTAGGTTTAAGGCTTAAAAAATTATAATTTAACAGGGGAAGAGTATGTCAATTTTTCAGTCTCATGCAGTGATTAAAATGCTACTAAAAGTTCAAGCTATTATTTTCTGGGCCCTCATGCTTGGCCTCACAGGGCAACAGGCACAGGCACAGCGGCTCAATCATGTGAATATGGCACGCATGGTGGAAATGAGCTATGCCTTGCCGAAGCCCTGTCGCTGGGGGAAGTGGGTGTGCGCGCCACTGAAAAATAAAGACTCCATGCTAGGGGCAATCTTCTACCAATCGTTAGACCTTTCACAAGTTATTATTGTCGTAAGAGGCGCTGTGGAAGCTGAAGATTGGGGTATAAATGGATGGGTACAGCCTGAAGCATATGTGACAGAAAATGGTGCGCTCATTCATGCTCATAAAGGCTTTTACACCCGTGCATTGAGTGTTGCAGATGCATTGAAAGAGATGATTGAACATTTAGCCTTAAAGAAAAGTGACTTATTTTTTATAGGTCATAGTCAAGGGGGCGCCATTGCATCGGTATTGGCGACTTTTTGGGTTCAGGAAGGGTTCCCCGTAAAAGAACTGGTCACTTTGGGCTCTCCCTATGCAGGCGATCTGGCGTTTAATGAAGCCTTGGCGAAAAAAGTTCCCGTGCAAAGTCACTATGTTATTGTTAATGACCCTTCCTCACACGTCATCAATTGGATTGTGGATTTTCTAGCGCTTGGGCAAAACGCGCAGGTAAAAGCAGAACTTAAAAACTCTCATTTTTTACCTTATGATCCCCTGATTAAGCTCGTGTCCTTCGCTTGCCCACAGGAGGCTTTAATGGGAAATGGCTTTTCAGCCTCGAAATTATTCAGCCATGGAATTGACTGTTATATAAAAGCTTTAAATGGGCAGTAAATTTTTAAATGCAGGGTGCACGCAGTTATAGTTCTATCCCTTTAAAAAAAGGGATAGAACGTATTCTATTTGCAATGACTTTCAATGATGATGCAGGTTAATCATTTTTCTCATTGCCATGCTTGACCGGGAACCCAAGAGTGGTCTTCAGTCTCTCGCAATGGAAAATCATCATCAACCATCTTTTGCAAATGAACCTGATACCCTTTATGCAGCAGTTGATACTGGCCTTCATAAATGGAAAGGAATCCATCAACAACGGTTTTTGCAGAGTTTTTGACCTCAACATTTGGAAAAACCTCCGTGAATAGATCAATTAACTTAATCAGCTTGTCTGGCACTCCATGTTGGCTCCCTTGAGAGCTTAGTAACGGAGGCAGGCTTGAGCTCACGATTGCAAAAGCGCCCTCAACGAGGGTGTTAAAGGTAGTGGGATCATTGCGAAACGCATTCAAACCGTTCAGCACGACATCCACAACATGTGGGGCTACGGTCTTGAGATCGCTGGTGATAGTTTGGTTTCCCACCCACGTATCAAATTTTTCCCATAATATAGGCTTGTCTAAAACTCTTTGAGTACGAGACAGTATCGTAACAAGGAAATTAAAGTTGTACGGGCTTTTTTCTTTGCAGTAAAAATTCATAGCAAGCCGTAACCATTCGCTTGATTGTTTCAAAGACACATTGTAATCATCCTCAATATCAATCCAATCGACTATTTTACCTATAAGCGCATATAAGCGATCCCTGTTCCTGCCTTCACAGGCAAAATCCAAAGCCTGCCTTGCAATGGCCAACTTTTCATCCGTGTCTTCGCTGCTAAGGGCGTAATTGTTAAAAACAAGAATGCCCCCCTTTGCCAATAAGTTCCACGCTAAAACCAGGTCCTCAAGGTTCGTTTGCATGGAACGGTCCCCATCGATATAGATAAATGCAAAAGGGCCTTGGCTTGCCCATAAGGCTTTTCTCATGAATGCCTTGGAGTAGGGCACAGTTACAGTCTTTTCCTCACCTATTGACTCAAACGCATTTTCAGAGCCGTACAGGCGTTCCAGGAAACCTCCAGGGTATTTAATATCTTCAAGAAGTATTGACTCAGAGCCATTGTCAAAGTCTTTAAAAAGAAGTTCAATTTTTTCTTTGTATGCAGAGGAATACTCACACTTTCCATCATGTAGTGATTCAAATTTTTCCAAAAGATCTTCCATGCGTTCTTTGTATTCGGCGGAATATTCAAAATTTTCATCGTGGAGTAATTCAAAGTCTTTAAAAAGAAGTTCATTTTTTTCTTTGTATGCGGTGGAGTACTCACACTTTTCATCACGTAGTGACTCAAACTTTTTAAAAAGACGTCTCATGCTTTCTTTGTATTCAGTGGGATCTTCAAAAATTCCATCACGTAGTGACTCAAACTTTTTAAAAAGACCTTGCATGCTTTCTTTGTATTTGGTGGAATATTCACTCTCTCCATCATTTGTTGACTCAAAGGCTTTTGTAAAAGCTTGAAGCCGTTCTGTGTACTCGCGGGAAGCTTCAATCTTTCTTAAACTTTCCAGCACACCCTTATTTTCCCGATCCATCACAACCACATGACTTGTCTTCTTCAGTGCGACTTTATCCACAAGCCACTGGGTGGTACATCCTTGCACCTCTCCAATTTGCAAGCAATTTCCCTGTTTCAGGGAGGAAAGATGGGGCAAATAACGATCCCATTGTTGGAAACGAGGGACCATAAGCTCTTCGGCTGTACAGTTGGTTAAAGAAGCTCCCGTGAGGGGAAATGTGGTTAAGCTCGCCAGCAAGGCTGCGTGTATAGCAGTTTTTTTATTCATCATCGTTCTTTTCCTTTTGTGTGTTCGCTATGTGTGCAAATTTTAGTTTATTTATGAATGTTGAGGTTATGGAATAGATCCTGCATCAGTGACAGGGTCTAGCTTTTGAATATGGATTTGGTAGGCTTTGTGAAGGAGTGTATATTGCCCTTTATACGCTGCGAGAAAAAGGTCTATTGCCACTTTCGGTGAGTCTTTCCCTTTGAGGGGGCTCACCCATGTATAATCGTTAAAGGAATCAGGGTCGTCAAAGTAAGTCTCCCATGCGTTCAGAAGCTTCTGGTTGAGGGGGTCAAAAGCTTGGCTAGCCAGCTCATAGTCGTCAATGACAAGAATGCCGCCGGGTTGCAATACATCCCACGCCGCAACTAAATCTTCGATGGCCGTTGGCCCAGCGTGTTCACCGTCAAGAAATATAAAATATACGTCAGGTATGCCAGTTCTTATGCCGCGAACTTCGTCAAAGCGCAATCTGCGAACTTCGTCAACTCTAACGCCGCGAACTTCGTCAACTTTAACGCCGCGAGCTTTGCCACCTTTAACGCCGCGAGCTCCATCAAAAATCATGCTCCATGCTGTCTGGGAAGGCTCTCGAATCAAAAATATTTTCCCAGCATCCCTAAGATCCTTAGTATTGTTCATAAAAGTTTCATACATTGTGGGTTCGCATGCTCTTGGGCCGCCCTCCTCATACCCGTAATACGCACCCATAGGGTCAATTGCCAAAACCTTGCTCTCTTGCTGAGTTGCAAAATTCTTAGCTATCCATGTTGTGGACCGGCCTTCATAACTGCCAACTTCTAAGCAAAGTATGCGTTCCTTCTGCGTAAGGATTGGGATATATTTCACCCATTGCGGCAGATGGGGCGTTGTCCAGTCCGTGGTATAGCAGGGGGTTATCGCATCTCCCAGAAGCGTGGATGTGGATAATAAAGTGAGAAGTGCTGCGCGTGTGGCCATCTTTTTATAAATCATCGTTTGTTCCTTTAATGTGATATAAAAAACATACAAAAAAAATATTAAATCTTCTTTAAACAAAAGTTTAATAATTTATAGCCTTATCACTCTGCTAATATTTTTAGCACTTGTAATGTGGCGTGCGACCTTCTATATGAGGACTATAAACTTGGCATCATGAGGTATAAAATGATCAAAACAATGCAATCTTGGTTCATTATTATGAGCGTGGCTTTATATGCCAGCGGTAAAAGTGCTCAGGCTGTGCCTCAAACCAATGATCATGAGATCGCAAAAATGGTGGAACTGGGATATGCGTTGCCCAAAAGCAACCGATGGGGCTCCTGGCACTTTCGACCTTTAAAAGATGAAAGCCACACCTATGGTGCTGTCTTTTTTGATCCCCATGATAAAAGTCAAATGATTGTGGCGCTGCGCGGAACCTCCAATGAGGAAGATTGGATCGCAAATGCTGCAGCCCTCCATGTGCCCTGCTTAATGTGCGATGCCTCGTCCGTGTCTTCAGATGTAGCCATCCACGCAGGCTTTTACACGCGCGCTTTACATATCGGTCAGTTGTTAAAGGATGTGATGAAAACAATAGGATCCAAAAAAACGTCCATGATTTTTTCTGGCCATAGTCAAGGGGGGGCTGTGGCTTCCGTTTTGACCATGCTATGGCAACAAAGCAAGCATCCCATCAAACAGCTTATTACTTTTGGAGCTGCGCTTGCAGGAGATCATGATTTCGTCATCGCATTGAAAAAAATTGTGCCCCTTCAACGGCACTATGTGCTGATGTCAGACCCTGTACCCGTTGGGTACAATTTGATTGAAAACTTTTTGGGCGTCGTCCATGACCGTGCCTTTGAAAAAGGAAAGGGCTTCAAAAAAATTCAAGATAGCTTTGAACCTTATGCCCATGAAGTGAAGCTGTTTTCTGTTTTGTGCCCTCTTAATGCTATGGTATCGATCATGCAAAGTAAGAGCTTTCATAAGATGAGAGGCCTCTTAAATCATGGGATGGAATGCTATATTTCAGCGCTGAGCACACCACATGTGATCGATTCAAAAACAAAAAATGGGAGAGATATACAGGTGCTACAGGCTCTTTTAGGCGATTGGCTTAACCTCAATCAGCAGGGGCTAGAAGATCAAAGTGAATAAATACCCGGCCCAGGCACAGGTCAGCAAGGGTCCTTCGCGCTGCTGCGCAACTTTTAAAAACAGGATGAGCGTAATCCCCGTCCCCATCAAAAAAACGGGAAGATGGTTTTCATGAAGCCCTAGAGTTATAGTGGCCAGCATGAGTCCATCAATGGGTGCCATGAGTGCACATTTGTGACTCAAGTAAGGTCCGAGTAGCAGGGCGCCACTCACCCCTCCCACAATGGGTGTGAAGGAAACATTCCCAGCCATCAATCCCCATAAGCACAGGGTTGCAAAAGTCGCTCCCAAAGGGACGGTGCGATGCACCAAATCTTTAAGTCCTAAAGATTGCAATAATCCTAAAGCCATCATCTCCAATATGAGATGCATATCAATGATTGGGTTGCTCACAAACAAAAGCATGCAGGTAGCGAGGAAAATAAATCCACACGGAAGGAGTTGATGTTCCTCAGTCATTTAAGCGAAAAATGAAACGGTCTTAAGAAAAGTTGAAATACCATTAAGGATAAGCTGCGCAGCAATGGCCGCTAAAATGATACCAAAAACCCGGGTGATCACGTTGGTGCCTGTGGGGCCAAGGGCGCGGCCTACCGTGTTCGCAAAAATCAGCAAAATGCCATTGACAGATAACACCAGAAGCAAAGCAAGAATGAGTATCACTTGTGAGGTAAAATCTCCTGTAACTTGCTTCATCTGAAAGGTTACAACCGTTAAAGCCCCAGGGCCTGCGATCATGGGAATCGCCAAGGGGAAAACGAAGGAGTCCCGCTTAGCTTGAGTTTCAGCGCGCTCACCCTCCGCGGAGGGTGTGACCCTCTCATTATCCGCACCTAATACGCGCCGAATAGCAAATATAAACAAAAGTGTTCCGCCTGCGATAAGAAGCGCACTGGCAGAAATTTCTAATTGCGTGAGTAGCCAATCGCCCACCACCGCAAAGACCAGCAAGATGGCAGCGGCTGTGATGGTGGCTTTGATAGCCATTTTACGTTGCACTTCAGCCACTTCCTGAGCTGTGATTTGCAAAAATACAGGAATAACAGAAACAGGATTCATGATCACAATGAAAGAGACAAAGACCTTAATAAAATAGGCAAGCATGGCATGATTCCTAGAATGCGGTCCTGAACAGGACTTTCAATCATTGTCTATAATATTAAAAGACTTGACAAGTTTAATTTTCTTCTTTGTAAACAAGTGTATGATAAGGCCTTGAGTGAGAGGCGAAGGACCCCAAAAAAAGGAACTGGAATCACATGACTTACGTTGTTACTGATGCATGCATACGATGCAAATACATGGATTGTGTGGAGGTATGCCCTGTTGACTGCTTTTATGAAGGTGAAAACATGTTGATGATTCACCCCGATGAATGCATAGACTGCGGCGTGTGTGAGCCTGAATGCCCTGCAGAAGCCATAAAGCCAGATATCGCAGGTGATATGGAATCGTGGGTAGAGCTCAACCGGGTATATGCTCAAAAATGGCCAAACATAACACGAAAAAAGCCGGCGCCCGCCGATGCAGATGAATGGAAGGGGAAACCCAACAAATATCCAGAACATTTTAGTGAAAAACCAGGGGCGAAATAACAATAAAATCAAAACCCTAGGTTTTGCTTGAAAAGACAGCTCTTCTAATTTGGTTAAAAAAGTGTTAACATAAGCTATGTCTTAGAAAAAAATCGCTATTTGTTTGCTGCGTGTCAGTGAAACTTGTTTGAGCAAAGTATAGGTGTGGTGAAAATGTCTGTTGAGAAAGTATTTTCGAACGGTGATTATGTGGTTTATCCCGCACATGGGGTTGGCCGTGTTACTGGTGTGGAAACACAAAGCGTGGCAGGATATGAACTTCAAGTTTACGTCATTGCCTTTGATAAAGATCGGATGACCTTACGCTTGCCGGTGGCAAAATCTACGGCAGCAGGGTTGCGTTCTTTGAGTTCTCAAAAGCAAATGGAACAAGCGTTGAAGGTTTTGAAGTCCAGGACCCGGATTCGGCGGACCATGTGGTCCCGTCGTGCGCAAGAATATGAAACCAAAATTAACTCTGGTGATCCCACATCCATTGCCGAAGTGATTCGTGATTTATATCGCAACTCCAGTCAGGCCGATCAGTCCTATAGTGAGCGTCAAATTTATAAAGCCGCATTAGATCGCTTTACCCGTGAATTGGCCGTCATCGAAGAAATTGATGAGGGCGCTGCAGTCACGCGGATTGAAGAGCTTTTAACAGCTGCTTGAGTTTTCCTAGTCCAAAAGGGCTGCTTTTGAAAGGTCATAGCACGCGTGTTCTCCTTTGATTCACCTTTTCGGGATATGGATTGGGATCGGCTAAGGATTTTTTTGGCCGTTGCGCGTGCTGGTGGCTTTAGCAAGGCCATGTCTTCCCTTAATGTGACTCAATCTGCCATTAGTCGCCAGGTGGGCGCTTTGGAAGATGTGTTGAAGGTACGGTTGTTTACGCGCACTCATAAAGGCTTGGAGCTGACTCCCTCTGGTGTTCTTCTTTATGAAACAGTCTCACAGGTTTTTGACACGCTTGAGGATGCCCAAGTTCAACTTATAAGAGATACGCGTGAAGCCCGTGGACCATTAAAAGTCGCGACTTCTGTTTCATTGGGGGCATTTTGTCTTGCACCTCACCTCGTGGATTTTTCTCTGCAGCATCCGGATATTTCTCTCTCTGTTATGGCGCAGAATTACGATTTAGATTTATCAAAGCGAGAAGCAGATGTGGCCATTCGTTTTGGCTCTCCAACGCAACAAGATCTCATTCAGCGTCAGTTGGGTACACTGAAAATGAAACTTTATGCAAGTCCTGAGTATCTTCAAAAGAGAGGTGAGCCTAAAAAAATCACTGAATTGCATAAGCACCAATTGCTTCATTACGATTCAGATGAAGGGGGCATTGAAGCCGAGTATCGCGCCTGGCTTTTTCCTAAAAAAGAACCTTTAAAAGCCAACAGACCCTTTCTTTCCATTAACAGTATGTTGGGATTAGCCCATGCCGCAGAGTGCGGGTTAGGCATTGCAGCGCTTTTTTCAGAATCCATTGAAGGGCGGAATTTAGTGCCTGTTCTCCCTGAAGAAATGGGGCCCTCCTTGGATATTTATTATGTATACCCTGAGCGTTTGCGGGGATCTAAAAAGATTGCTGTTTTTGGTGATTTTCTTTTCAGCGCCTTGGGTGGGAAAAGGATTTAAGTGAAACGCCTTTGGATCATTGCCTTTTGCTTTTCCATGATGAGCTTTGCTTGTGCGGTAAAGGTATTTGCTGCGCCCGGTGGAACCCCCATGGCAGTTTTGCTCTCTCCAGAAATGATGTCCCAACTGAAGCTCAAAGAAACACAGTCAGGTAACCCCAAACAATGGCATATTTCTGGCCAGGGAAAGCAGGTGCACTTGAAGGCATTAAATGTTCCGGCCCACATGGCGCACTTGGATTATATTTCTTTTGATGTGCATAGCCCCATATCATTAACTGACTATGTGGCGCGTAAGGCTTTTATGCAGCCCTCGGATCGCCTTCACATCAATGCCTTGAAGTTGAAACATCATGGGCTTAAGATCACATGCACAGGCGCGTTATCCTTAAGAAAAAAAGGGCAGTGGGAAGGTACACTTCATCTTTCATCCACGGGCTCATTATCCTATATAATGAAGCTTGGCGAACATAAGCTTCTTGATCCTGGCGTTAGCACGATGCTCGCCTTTGCTGTGGCGGGTTTAGAGCAGTCAGTGCCCACTCTCAAAGGTCAAAAAACCATTCAAATTCAATTACATTTCCGTGAAGGAATGATTTGGCTGGGCCAACTTCCTGTGTGTGCACAATCTTTACTTTTTCAATGAAATCAGGATTAAAAGTAAGACCTTGTTATGATTTGGAGTGAATGCTGCCCATACAGGGTC
>CANLAL010000019.1 GCA_947488045.1 Alphaproteobacteria bacterium | reverse complement strand
GGACTTGTAGACGAAGTGAGCCAGACTCTATGGGTTTTAGGTTCGATGAGGTAAGGAGCATCGTCAGCCAGAGGGTTATGCTGTGATTTTTGGAAAGCATCTTCAGATGGTTTGTGTGCTTCCCACAACCGATCGCAAGAAATGTTGTAAATTGAACCGACTGCACATAGGTAATCATATCCAGCATGAATGGTGAATAATACTCCAGTATGCAATATAAATAAAAAGATGATTATTAGTTTGCACTTCATTAGCCATTCTTTCTATATGGTCAAATTTTTTAAGCGAGGAGAATGAGACTTGTAAAATATTATTCCGTAAAGATTTTAAAAATATATTAATGTCCTGCTCGAGTATTTTGAAAATAATTTTCTGCAACAGATGTTAAATTTTGAACCAGTTGATTGAGTTGTTTGGGAGTAAGGCATGAAGTAATGGATGCTAGTCTTATTTCATTTTTCTCTAACATGTATTCTAATGGTAAAACTCTTGGGTCCTTATACCAACTACCTAATCCCTGATACTTGTATGTGAGTCCTTCAAAATAAATTCCCTCAGATATGAATGGCATCTTTTCCTTGGCGGCAAGTAGTTGCCATAGGGTGGATGCAAGAAAACCTTCCAACTTTTTCTTGGGAATTTTCTTGGCAACAGGAGAATGCATGAGCTCATGTAAGAGGTGTAAGCTTTTTGTAAAAAACTTTAATCCCTTTGCTGCAGCCATAAAATGATTGTCCATTAAAGACCCTCGAATAGGGAGAACGTAATGATATTTTTTAAATGTCCATTCAATGTCTTTAGTCTGCTCAATTCCCATATCTGCATATAATCCACCCTCTAAAACGAGAAGTTCTTGTCTGGCAAGGGAAGAGGCAAATCGAAACATATTTTCATTCATAAGATTATTAAAGGCTACTTTATGAACAAAGCGACTAACAATTTCTTTCATTTCATGTATCTCTACAGGAACACTAAAGGTTTGAATTATGGCAATGGTTTGAGGAATAAGATTTTTATCCATACACCAAAAATAATGAGAGAATTTTTTTCCTATATATAGCTCAAGAGATTTCTGATAAGAGTGAAGTAATCGTAAAGGAACCTCTTGGGGGCTGTGTGCTGAAGTAAGCCACATGCGATGAGTTTTAGGCTCAATGAGATAAGGTGCATCATTGCTTATAGTTATTTTTGCTTTTTCAAATGCCTGCACTTCTGCCACTCGATTATGGTGATGATTGTTGATGGGGTAGCGTCCAAGTTTGGTGCATGAAATTTTGTAGAAAGTTGAGATAGAACACATCCAGTCTTGCACAGGGTACATTGTTTTTTCATCTTTGGGCATTAACCCTTGGGTCAGGGCAGTGTGATGGTCAACACATGTGCTGCATGGCTCAATCTCTGCCATGTCGCGTAATGTTAAAAGACCTGTTTGGTGGTGCCAAGAAGCAAGACCGTGCCACTCATAGTCAACTCCTTGGTAAAGATATCCCACAGGAGTAGACGAACCTTGCTCTATTTGGATGACTAATCGCCATAGGTCTGTTTTCAGAAACCAGTGCAGGGAGTGAGTCGGGATATGGATTCGCCGTTCTAAAACCTCTTGCATAAGTGGCACAAGAATTTTAAGACTTGTGGTAAAAAAAGATGAGTTTTTTTGTGCTCCTAACATGTGTTTGTCAAAACCCCAACGAGAAATAGGGTGAATGCGTTCATATTTTTTAAAGTGCTCTTCAAGATCCTTAGATTGCTCTGTGCCAATATCTGCGTAAAGCCCCCCTTCGTGGACAAGAAGCTCTTGTTTGGCGAGCTCGCTGGCAAAGGCGAACATTTTATTAGTGATTAGTTTTTGAAAAAGCTCCCACGTAAAAAATTGTTCTTTTAACTCACTAATTTCATGAATGATCACAGGTATGTTGAATTTTTGAATGGTAGAAATGGTTTGGGGAATCAAACTTATATTATTACACCAAAAATGGTGCTCAAACGGTTTATCCTTATAGAACTGAAGAGATTTTTCGTAAAAGTTTAGGCGATCTATTGGGGCCTCTTGTGGTTCAATGTTGGATGTGAACCACATACGGTGTGTTTTAGGTTCAATTAGATATGGGGCACCAGGCGTAGATGGAGTATTGCGTGTTTTTTTAAAGGCTTCTTCAGAAGGCTTGTATGATTCCCATAACGCGCTGCAGGGCAAATTGTAAATGCTTCCTATGGCGCAAAGTGTACTATAGCCTTCGGCACGAAGTAAGTATATGGGGCTGAATAAGAGGCACAAAGCAAGGAGACTAATGTTCTTAACTTGGGTCATAGGGTAACCCTCCTGATATTGCATAAGTGTAACTCAAAAAAATGTTTTCACCTTTCATAGGGCATTAGCTTTTGGATGTGTGATAAGATGTCATCCTCTGTAAGGCATTCGTGAGCTGGCGCATCTTCCCCTTCTGCCAAGTAAGCGATAGAAAGTTCAATTTGGTCTTTATACCAACTACCCAATCCGTGATATTTGTAGTCCCGACTTTCATAAAAAAAAGCTTGAGAGACATAATCCTTATCTTCCATGGCTGCAATGACCTGCCATGTTCTACGCTCCAGATAAGCATTAATTCGTTCATCAGGAATTTCCACACCATGATCACCCACAACACGCATGAGTTTAGGAATAAACTTAAGTGTTTTGATTAAAAAAATGGAATTTTTTGCCGCCGCAAGAAAGTTGTTATCTAGCCACGACCAAGGAATGTTAAGTGGCAAGACAAGATCGTATTTCTTGAAGTTCCATGATACATCGCGTAATTGCTCCATACCGATGTCTGTATAAAGCCCTCCTTCGAGGACAAGCAATTCTTGGCGTGCGATGTTTGAAGCAAAAGCGTAAAACCCATCATGTAATAGCTTTTTAAACAAATTCTTATTGATAAACCGTTCTGTAATTTCGCTAATGTCGTGAACAATGACAGGTACATTGAATGTTTCTTCAATGATTTTTAGCGTTTCGGGAATGAGATGTTTTCCGTTACACCAAAAGTGATGTTCAAAAGGCTTGTCTTTATAAAATTGAAGGGATTTATTATAAAACTCTAAGCGATCGATTGGAGCCTCTTTTGGTTTTTCGGGGGAGGTGAACCACATCCGATGTGTTTTTGGCTCGATAAGATACTTTGCATCAGGGGGAATGCTTTGCTGGGCTACCTTGACATCTTCTTCCTCTTCAGTATCACTTTTCCTAACACATTTCATATCATCAAGGGGAAATCTTTTCATAGCATCACATGTGATATGGAAGAGAGCCCCAACGTTGCAAGCGTAGTCGGGAATAGGACAAGGATAGTTCATGTGTATTTCCTTTGCAGTCAACCTTCCATCAAGTGCAAAGAATGTCAGTAAAATGATAATTGAGCGAGTAATATTCAAGTGGTATACATCCTTCACAATAATGTTCAGATGCTCCAAGCAGATTTATTTTGTGTTTTAAATAGATTATGGTGCTAAATGTTAAAAAAGAGTTAGCATTTGCCTTCGACATTCTTGGAAGCTTGATATTGACTTTTTACATAGTGATATTGATGTTTATAATCTCCATAAATATAGTTCGGAAACAAAAAGCAATACGCTGAAGCAGCTATTATTGTAAGCTTCCTTAAAATCATTTAAATTGCTCCCAGCTCCGCAGCGCTAAATCTTATAAGAGGAGGGTGATATTTTTATATTAATAAAATGTCAAAAATTTGCAGCTTAAGGTTCCATCAGTTTTCATCTGTGTCATATGGTGCAAGATTTACCTAAGAAGTTTTTCAATTTCCCATGCTTGTTCAAAAGTATCATCTTTGATGAATCGGAGTTTAGGGGTTGAGCGCAGTTTTGCATCTCTGCTGATGTGTTTTTGCAGAATAAATGCGCTTTCATTAAGCATACTAATGATAAGCTTTGTTTCCACTCCCTCTGTAGGGACTACATAAGCGGTGGCCAGTTTCAAATCAGCACTCATCCTCACTTCCGTTACAGTGACCGATAGAGGTGGTAAACCATAAAACTCAAGCTCATGAAGATGGCGGCTTAACGAACGTTTTACAAGTTCACCCACTTGTAATTGTCTTTGGGTTAAAGCCATTGTTATGATAAAGTCCTTGCGATTTCCTCAACTTCAAAACACTCTACGCGATCACCCACTTGAATGTCTGTGTAGTTTTCAAAAGCCATGCCACATTCAAAATTTTCTTTTACTTCTTTGACTTCATCTTTAGCGCGCTTCAGAGTTTTTAAGCTGCCCTCGTGAATAACAATGTTGTCGCGGAGTAAGCGCACTTTAGCTCCTCGTTTTACAGTGCCTTCAGTTACCATACAACCAGCAACTTTTCCTACCTTAGTAATGTTAAATACGTTACGGATCTCAGCATAGCCTAAGAAGTGCTCTTGGCGGACAGGGCTAAGCAAGCCACTTAACGCTGCTTTAATCTCGTCAATGGCGTTGTATATAATTGAGTAATAGCGAATGTCTACATTATCTCTGCGGGCTAATTCGCGTGCTTGTGGGTTTGCACGTACATTAAAACCAATGATGATGGCGTTTGACGCATTGGCTAATGTAACATCGCTTTCATTAATACCACCAACAGCAGCATGAAGAATGCGTACGTGAACTTCATTATTTGTTTCAATTTTTTCTAAGCTGCCAATAATGGCTTCAAGAGAGCCTTGCACATCTGATTTAATGACTACGGCTAACTCTTTACGCTCTCCGGCAGCAATTTGTGTCATCATTTGTTCCATGGTGCTGCGTTGTCTGCTTGCTGCAACCTGCTCACGATGACGTTGCTGCCTAAATGATGTAACTTGCCGCGCTTTGTTTTCATCATTCACGACGATAAAATCATCGCCAGCTTGAGGGGTGGTGTTAAAGCCAACCACCTCAATAGGTGAACATGGCCCAGCATCTTCACGTTTCCCACCGCGTTCATCATTAAGGACTCGAACACGGCCCCAATCATTGCCAGCAATAAAAATGTCACCAATTTTAAGGGTTCCCTTTTGGACGAGAACAGTAGCAACAGAACCTCTTCCTTTTTCCATTTTTGCTTCTACAATAACGCCTTCAGCAAGACGATCGGGATTTGCTTTTAGGTCTAAAATTTCTGCTTGTAATAAAATAGCTTCTTCAAGCTTATCCAAGTTGAGCCCCATCTTGGCTGAGACTTCCACATCCAAAATATCACCACCGAGCTTTTCAACCACGAGTTCTTGTTGGAGTAGATCCATACGGACGCGGTCTGCATTGGCATCTGGTTTATCAATTTTATTAATCGCTACGACGATAGGGACCTTTGCTGCTTTTGCGTGATGGATAGCTTCAATTGTCTGTTCTTTCATACCGTCATCAGCTGCAACCACCAATACGACAATGTCAGTTACATTTGCCCCACGCGCTCTCATATGTGTAAAGGCTGCATGGCCAGGTGTATCAATGAAGGTTATTTTTTTACCTGAAGCTAAGGTTATTTGGTAGGCGCCAATGTGCTGCGTAATCCCACCTGCCTCAGTACTAACAACATCTGTTTTTCTCAAGGCATCAAGCAATGATGTTTTTCCATGATCAACATGTCCCATAATTGTGACGACTGGAGGACGTGCAATGAGCTGAGTGGTTGAATCCTCATCCCCTCGAATACCAATTTCAATGTCAGAATCAGAGACTCGTTTAATTTTATGCCCATATTCGGAAACAATAAGTTCTGCGGCATCAGCGTCAATGTACTGATTGATCGTGACCATCATGCCCATTTTCATGAGGCTTTTAACAACATCTCCACCTCTTACCGCCATGCGGTTCGCCAGATCCCCCACACTGATAGTTTCAGGAACAATAACCTCTCTCGTAATTTTTAAGGCTTGGCCATCATCCATAAGTAGTCGTGTTCGGGACTTTTCTCGAGCCCTACGCATTGCGGCTAGACTGCGAACACGGCCTTTTTCTTCACCATCTTCATCAAGAATCGTATTGACAGAAATTTTATGCGATGATTTTCTTTTTTCATCACGGCGGACGACCGGCGTTTTACGCAAGGGGTCTCCTTTTGCACGGCGTGCATCAGCTTCTGCATCATCTTCATCAGAAGTGGTTGATTTTGTTCCACTGTGCTTTATGGCCGCTTTTGCCCGTTCAGGATCTAGGTCAGCAGCTACCGTCCGATCCACTAAAATATTGGTTGTTTCGGGAGTATTTTCCACAGGCTTAACTGCAACTTCAACTTTGGGCTCATTAGCTTTGCGTTGTGCATCCAGCAACTCTTGGTGAGTGCGCTCCTTTTCACGTTCTTGGCTCTGTATTTCAGCCTTAATATCCTCGTCAGTCTCAGCCTGAATGGCAGTTTGAACAGCTTTGAGGCGCGATTCCCATTCCTCGTTTGTCAAGTGACCAGGAGTTTGTTTGCTAATGTTGCTTGAAACTCTTCCGGAAGAGTCAGAAGTCAGAACTCTTTTGCGTTTCACCTCCACCGTGACTGTTTTTGATCTGCCATGGGAAAAGGTTTGACGAACATGTCCAGACTCAGCAGGTTTCTTCGCATCCACTTGTTTAGATAAACCTAGTGGTTTTGCAGGTTTAGGTTGATCGTTTTCTGTCATTTTGTTCAAACACTCTTATCGCTGATCTAAGGTAACGCACAAGTTTTGGGCTTTAGTTCACAGGGTCATCAAACCAGCCAGCGCGTGCCTTCATAATAAGAGCGCCAATGATTTCGTTGTCGACTTTTGAATCTGCAAGAATTTCCTTTACCTCGTCAACAGCTAGGTCAGCAAAGTCATCAAGTGTTTTTATGCCAGCTTTCCCCAGTTTAACGAGCATCGGTAAGGTAAGGTCTTCTAATTCGAGCAGATCTTGTGAAAGTTCAAGGGATTCGCACTCTTCTTTAAGCTCCAAGTTTTGTTTATTAAGGAATGACACCGCCCTGTTTTGTAACTCTTGTGCCAAGTTCTCATCAAAACCTTCAATGGATTGCAGTTCATCGAGGTGTATATATGCAATTTCCTCAACTTTAGTAAAACCTTCGTCTACTAGAAGGTGAGCTACAACTTCATCAACGTTCAAAGATGTAATGAAAACAGCGGAACGTATCTTGAGCTCCTCTGTTCGTTTTTCAGACTCATCTTTTTGCGTCAAAATGTCAAGAGTCCATCCTGTGAGTTGGGAGGCCAAACGAACATTTTGCCCTCTGCGCCCAATAGCAAGGCTTAGCTGATCGTCTGGTACAACAACTTCAATGCGGCTTGCATCTTCATCCATAACAACTTTGATAACTTCTGCTGGAGCAAGCGCATTTACAACAAATGTAGCAGGATTGGATGACCATAAAACAATGTCAACTTTTTCCCCTTGAAGCTCACCTACTACAGATTGGACACGGCTGCCACGCATGCCCACGCAAGCGCCCACAGGGTCAATGGAAGGGTCTTGTGTATAGACTGCAATTTTAGCACGACTACCCGGGTCTCTTGCCACTGATTTAATTTCAATAACGCCATCATAAATTTCAGGAACCTCTTGAGCAAAAAGTTTGGCCATAAATTGGCAATGCGTACGAGAGAGGAAAACTTGCGGACCTTTTGATTCTTGGCGTACGTCACTGATATATGCTCGTACTCGGTCTCCCACGTGAAAGGTTTCTCTAGGAATTAAATCGTCACGCCGTAAAATTGCTTCACCACGACCAAGATCTACATAAATATTGCCATATTCAATACGGCGAATCAGGCCATTAATGACATCCCCAATACGATCTTTATATTCTTCATACTGTTTTTCGCGCTCAATATCACGTACTCGTTGGACAACGACTTGTTTTGCAGTTTGGGCTGCGACGCGCCCAAAATCCAAAGGAGGCAATTGATCTACGATCTCATCGCCCAATTTTGCATCTTTATTTTGCTTTTTTGCTTCGATTAACGTGACTTCAGTGCTATGGTTTTCAACGTCTTCAACAACAGTAAGGACGCGATAAACAGTTATTTCTCCTGAAGACTGATCTATATGAACGCGCAAATCGATTTCAATGCCATATTTTGTGCGTGCTGCTTTTTGCAAAGCCATTTCCATAGCCTCAATGACGCTTTCCTTATCAATGTTTTTTTCCCGTGCGACAGCATCAGCCACATGCAATAAATCTTGGCGAATAATACGAGATAAGGGTTTAGTCATTTGATTTTCCTCTTATTTGGAGAGACGTTATTTATTTTTGGAGATTCTTCAGGGCGAAGGCGCGCTTTTGTAATCATACTAATATCAAAGGCTTGAGTGACAATACTTTGATCGGGTGCAACATACGTGATAGTTACAGTCTGATCTATAACATCTATAATATTACCTATAAATTTGCGCTGCCCATTAAGTGGTAAGCTGGTTTCCATTTTTATTGGGAAACCTTTAAATCTTTCATAATGCGCCAGCTTGGTGAGTGGGCGATCTTCCCCTGGGGACGAAACTTCTAATTGATAACTACTATCAATAGGATCTTCCACGTCAAGAATTGCTGATAAAGTATGACTTACACTAATACAGTCTTCCACGCTGATGCCTGAGCCATCTAATTTATCGATGATAACCTGGAGAGTAGGGCGAACTTTCCCGGAAAGATGAACGCGCACAATCTCATAACCCATTGTTTCAAGGGTTTTTCCAGCAATTAAATCTAATGTATTTTCGATACTCATCTCATTCAATCCATCAAGCACAAAAAAAGGCGGGTTTGACCCACCTTTTGAAGGACATTACAAAAAAGAAGATGCAGATGCAAGGTAATTCTAGTTTCAAGTTGATAGCGCATATTCCTTCTTAGTCTTTCATGATGTTTGGATGTATTTTTTAAGGTTGGAGAAAGGCTTGCTCAAATAAAGTTCTCTCACGCTGGCCCTAATAACATAATAATTTGCTTGCCTTCAAACTTAGGCATTTGTTCTACCTTTGCAACTTCAGCAAGCGTGTCTTGTACGCGCTGTAGAACAGCCATGCCGATTTCATTGTGGCTTATCTCTCGGCCACGAAAACGCATGGTAATTTTAACTTTATCTCCTTCAATCAAGAAGCGTTGCGCGCTTCTCATTTTAACATTGAAGTCATTGTCGTCAATCATAGGGCGAATTTTAATTTCCTTGATTTCTACAATTTTTTGTTTCTTTTTTGCCTCTGCTTTACGCTTTTGAGCTTCGTACTTAAATTTTCCGTAATCTATAATTTTACATACTGGCGGCTCTGCATTAGGTGATATTTCAACCAAATCTAGGCCGGCGTCAGTAGCCATTTGAATGCCTTCATCACGAGAAACAACGCCGATCATTTCTCCATCTTCACCTACAAGGCGTACTTTTGCAGCGGTGATCTCTTGATTGACCCTTGGGCCAGTCTCTTGATTGTTGTTTGACAAAATATTCCTTTCCAACTTGTTTTCACAGGCGCAGAAAACAAACGTTTCGAACGCAATACCTTCACTCTAGCAATTTATATGTCAAATTCAACACTTTCTTGCGCTAGAGCGTTTAATAGATTTAGTCCATGGGTTAAAATATGCCTTTACGGTGAAAATGGGAGGTGATTTTTCACAAGCCACTTGGTGGGGCAACGAAGGCAATTGAAGTTATTTTTCTGCATTTTCCTCGTTTTGCATATTAACAAAGTTAAAGTTTTGCATCTGTTCAAAATCAATTCTAGCACGTATTATTTTCCAGTGCCATTCTGACCTTTTATTTATTTTTGGGTAATAAGATTAAATATTTCTACTGCTTTAAATGGTACTCTCTGAATTTAAAGTTCGGACTAAACAAGTAGGCAAAAAGACCAGCTCTTTTTCACAAAAAACGTTAGAGAGCGCAAAATCATAGTTCCACATTTAGAATGCGTATGCTAAGAGTGAAAAATTACTGGAAATCTTACGATTTGCGGGCGTGGTGGAATTGGTAGACACACCAGACTTAGGATCTGGCGACTCACGTCATGGGGGTTCAAGTCCCTCCGCCCGCACCAGTAGTTTTTGTGCGCATAATTTATGGCTAGGATATAAAGAAAATGAAAATTACTGAGCTTAAAAAAGAAGGATTAACCCAAGAATTTGAAGTCATTATCTCTAAAGCAACGATGGATGCTCAGGTCGATAAAGAACTCGCTAAAATTGCGCCAAAAGTGAAAATGGATGGTTTCCGTGCAGGAAAAGTCCCCATGCCCGTTTTGAAAAAAAGGTATGGCCAGTCAACGTGGGTTGATGCATTGAATGACTCAATTCAAAAGGCTGTTGATCAAATTTTAAAGGACCATAACATCACGCCCGTTGTTCAACCTGAGGTTTCTGTAGAAAAAGCTGATGAAGGTGCTGATGTGGTGATTAAAGTCAGCATTGAAGTGACTCCATCGGTGGAGCCAAAACCATATGACAAAATTAAAGTTGAAAAATTTAAAGTAAAGATTGATGAAAAAGAAGTCAAAGATAGACTGAAGGACATTGCAAAGAATCATTTTATCAATGAGTCAATTTCTGATTCACGACCAGCGCAAAACGGCGATGTCGTAATCATTGATTTTGAGGGTAAACTTGAAAGTGGAAAGCTGATTGACGGGGGGAGTGGAACAGATTTTGCCTTGGAACTTGGGTCAAATATGTTTATTCCAGGCTTCGAAGATCAGCTGGTTGGCGCTGAAAAAGGTTGCACAGTTGACGTTAAAGTTCCTTTTCCAAAGGAATATCACGAAAAATCAATTGCAGGAAAGCCCGCCATTTTTACTGTTACCGTGAAAGATATTTGTAAAAAAAGCCAAGGAAAAATTAATGACGAATTTGCCAAGACACTAGGTCTTGGATCCCTTGAGGAGCTGACAAAGTTTGTACGCGAGGACATCGAAAAAGAGTATAATTCTCTTGTAAGAACTCATATGAAGCGGCAGCTATTGGACGCTTTAGCGCTTGATTATAATTTCGACGTTCCTCAAAGTATGGTGAATAGCGAATTTGAAGCCATTTGGAATCAACTTCAACAGGCTTTAAAAACGAACGATGATCGTGAAGCAGTTTTGGGTGATGATAAAGATTTATCAGAAGAAAAACTCAAAGATGAATATAGGGCCATCGCTGTAAGACGTGTACGTCTTGGATTAGTGCTTGCGGAAATTGGTAAGAAAGAAAACATTACAGTGACTCCGGAAGAGTTGCGGGAGGCAGTTCTTAATGAAGCCCGCAAGTACCCAGGCCAGGAAAAACAAGTTTTCGATTTTTATTCCAAAAACCCTCAAGCCTTGGTTCAACTGCGTGCGCCAGTCTTTGAAGAAAAAGTTGTCGATTATATTTTTAACACCGTTAATGTTTTTGAAACGGATATTGATGCAAAAGATGTAGTAGACAAAGTAGAATCGTTTTAAGGGGAAAAACATGAGTGAGCAAGGTGATTATGTCCGAAATACATTAATACCTATGGTGGTTGAGCAAACCAACCGAGGTGAGAGGTCTTATGATATTTTCTCCCGATTGCTCAAAGAGCGGATTATCTTCTTAACAGGCGAAATTGAAGACAACATGGCTAGCCTTATTTGTGCGCAGTTATTGTTTCTAGAGTCTGAAAATCCTGACAAAGATATTTACATGTACATTAATTCACCGGGCGGCGTTGTTACGGCAGGTTTGGCCATCTATGACACGATGCAATACATTCGTCCTGAAATTGCCACTGTATGTGTAGGGCAAGCCGCCTCCATGGGCTCACTCTTACTTACCTCTGGAGCTAAAGGAAAGCGCTTTTGTCTGCCTCATGCACGGGTAATGATTCATCAGCCTTTAGGTGGCACACGTGGTCAAGCAACTGATATCGAAATTCATGCAAAAGAAATTTTAGCAATTCGTGACTTATTAAATAGCATTTACGTGAGGACAACAGGGCAAAGTCTAGAGCGTGTTGCCACTTCATTAGAGCGTGATCGCTTTTTGCGCCCTGAAGATGCCTTGGAGTTCGGCTTAATAGATCATATTGTAGAAAAAAGGCCTCAGCCTAGTACGTTAAATAAAGTTTGATCTCTTAACTGTTTTTTTGGTTTTCGATGGCATGATCTACTCAATGACAAGTTAATGAGTAAATATATTCCAGGCTGGGAGTTCTGCCCCGCCGAAAGGAAGGGTAAGGATGAGTAAGATGACCGGTGATAGTGAGATCAAAAACATCCTGTATTGTTCCTTTTGTGGAAAAAGTCAGCATGAGGTAAAAAAGCTAATTGCCGGTCCGACTGTATTTATCTGTAATGAATGTGTTGACTTATGTACTGATATTATTCGGGAAGAAAGTAAAGCAGAGGCTTTTAAAGGCGCTGAGAAAATTCCATCCCCAAAATTTATTTGCTCAGTGCTCAATGACTATGTAATTGGCCAAGAGCAAGCTAAAAAAGTTCTAAGTGTAGCCGTACACAATCACTATAAACGTCTTGGCCATGCCACTTATAGCGATGAAGTTGAATTGGCAAAATCCAATATTTTGCTTATTGGCCCAACCGGAACTGGTAAAACGCTACTTGCGCAAACATTAGCACGTATCTTAGATGTTCCTTTTACAATGGCAGATGCGACCACATTAACTGAGGCAGGCTATGTAGGTGAAGATGTCGAGAACATTATTCTCAAGCTTTTGCAGGCTGCGGATTATAATGTGGAGAAAGCGCAACGTGGAATTGTCTATATTGATGAAGTCGATAAAATATCACGCAAATCAGACAACCCTTCCATTACGAGAGATGTTTCAGGTGAAGGTGTGCAGCAGGCTTTGCTGAAAATTATGGAAGGAACAGTTGCTTCTGTTCCTCCTCAGGGGGGGCGTAAGCATCCTCAGCAGGAATTCTTGCAGGTAGATACCACAAATATACTCTTTATTTGCGGCGGGGCATTTTCCGGATTAGAGAAGATTATTTCTGCACGTGGCCGTAAAACTTCCATTGGTTTCGGTGCCGATGTGGAGGGGCCTGATGAACGTCGCCTAGGGGACGTTTTTAAAGAGGTGGAGCCTGAAGATCTTCTGAAGTTTGGTCTAATCCCCGAGTTTATTGGTCGTCTACCCGTGATTGCAACCTTAGAAGATTTAGACGAGGCGGCCCTCATTGATATTTTGACAAAACCCAAAAACGCTCTAGTAAAACAATATGCTAAGCTCTTTGAACTCGAGCATATGAAATTGAGTTTTTCTGATGATGCTTTGAAAGCTATTGCCATTAAAGCCATTGCTCGTAAGACAGGGGCTCGAGGGCTGAGATCTATTTTAGAGGCACTTCTTTTGGAAACAATGTTTGAGATTCCAGAAGCAGAAGTTAAGGGTGAGGTCATAGTTAGTAAAGAAGTTGTTGATGGATTAGCTAAACCACTACTTGTACCCGTTACAAAGCAAGCAAAGGCAGCCACAAAATAGGCTTTTTTATGAGGAGAGTGCAGCAAATAATGGATGCAAATCATCTGTGTGCGCCCTTGAAATCATGAATCAACTTTTTTGATTCTTTCCAAAACAATCAGTTTGGTTTGTTAGGTTTTTTGCTGCTTCTTATTAATATGGATACTTTCCAAAATATTTATATCAAAGCATGAATTGATAATGCCATCATAAGAAAGTATAGATCCACAATTTTTGAACACATTTTCCACAAGTGTGCAAATTTTTAAGTGCTCTGAAATCAAAAAATTGACAACTGTGAGCTGATTTTCTCGTGAGGTGTTTTTCCGTTCAAGACGTTGATAAACCCCAATTACGGCATGGGTATATTTTGAAATGGTATCAAGTCCCAGCATATAATTTTCCCTCAAAACATCTTTTTCTGCGGGGGTATTCCTAGCAGCGCATAAGGCTTTGTAAAAAGAACGTTTAATTAATATCTTAATTTGGCTAAGGGTAATGTCATAAGCATCAAAATCAATTTCAGATACTGAAGGCGGCGACGGATCGTCAGTAAAGTCTTGCGGTGGATCTATTTGTATCAAGATTTCTGGGAGCTGATGCCAATCTAAAAAAGCAGGAGTTAATCTGAGTGAAGCTCCTTCTGTGTGTGGATTTTGCTGAGAGGAGTGGGCTAAGTTCATTAAAAAATCATAAGCTTGATTAATCCCTGTCATAAGATTTGGGGGATTACTCTCTGATGAGATTCCTTTAGCTTTGTCAGGGTGATAAATTTTTGCAAGCGCACGGTGGGCTTTTTTAACACTATGAATATTGCTGTATTCACAAGGCTCAAGGTGTAATGCCTCTTCGGCTTGGATCTGAAGGTCAATAGTATCATCGGCGATACGGATTTTTTGTGCCATTCCAAGGCTGCTTAAACAAAAAATGAAAAGAGTTAAAATCAGGTGTGAGTTCATGATCAGGTTGCGTATTTGAAAGTGGAAAATCAATACATCCAATGATAGGGCCATCAACTTTTTGTTTCAACTGGCCACTTCACGTCTAAAAACGGCTGTTATGCCCTAATCGAAGCATAACAGCCCTTCGCTTAATGACGTGTAGTTGGTTTAGAGGGACGTGCAGAGCCACTTCCGCCATCTCGAGGCGTGTAAGGCCTCCGTGCCGGACGGTCACTGGACCCTGCACCATCCCGCGGCGTATAAGGTCTACGTGCTGGACGATCACTGGACCCTGCATCATCCCGGGGTGTGTAAGGCCTGCGCGGACGGTCACTGGAACCCGCATCATCCCGGGGTGTATAAGGTCTACGTGCCGGACGGTCGCTGGACCTTGCATCATCGCGTGGGGTATAAGGTCTACGTGGACGGTCGCTGGAACCCGCATCATCCCGGGGTGTATAAGGCCTACGTGCCGGACGATCACTGGAACCTGCGTCATCGCGCGGTGTATAAGGCCTACGGGCCGGACGATCACTGGAACCTGCGTCATCGCGCGGTGTATATGGCCTACGTGGACGGTCGCTGGAACCCGCATCATCCCGGGGTGTATATGGCCTACGGGCCGGACGATCACTGGAACCCGCATCATCGCGTGGGGTGTAAGGCCTGCGCGGACGGTCACTTGAACCCGCATCATCCCGTGGCGTATAAGGCCTACGCGGACGGTCGCTGGACCTTGCATCATCGCGTGGGGTATAAGGTCTACGTGCCGGACGATCACTGGAACCTGCATCATCCCGTGGCGTATAAGGCCTACGTGGACGGTCACTGGAACCCGCATCATCCCGTGGCGTATAAGGCCTACGTGGACGGTCGCTGGAACCCGCATCATCCCGGGGTGTATAAGGCCTACGGGCCGGACGATCACTGGAACCTGCGTCATCGCGGGGTGTATAAGGCCTACGCGGACGGTCACTTGAACCCGCATCATCCCGTGGCGTATAAGGCCTACGCGGACGGTCACTTGAACCCGCATCATCGCGCGGCGTATAAGGCCTACGGGCCGGACGGTCGCTGGAACCCGCATCATCGCGCGGTGTATAAGGCCTACGTGCTGGACGATCACTGGACCCTGCATCATCCCGAGGCGTGTAGGGTCGAGATGGGCGTTCTGATGCCCCTGGTTTTGTACGGAAGTCTCCCTTGTGAGATCCCTTACGATGGGTTGTGTGTTGACGATCTCCCAATCCGCGTGGGGCATCGGTGGATTGAGGGGTATGATCGACGAGTACAAAGTCAACATGTCCTGCAATAGGATCTAAGCGGGAAATAGTCACGGAAACAGGATCTCCTAAAGTAAAGACCACACGGGTCCGTTTTCCAACAATTTGTTGGGTTTGGTCATCAAGCAAAAACATATCCTCTCCTAAAGCACGGAAAGGAATCAAGCCTTCAATATGGTAATCATTGATACGTACAAAAATACCCGCGCGATGCATGCCGGTGATCCTGGCCGTAAATGTTTCATGCTTATGATCGCTGAGGAATAGGGCTGCAAGGCGATCCATGGCTTCACGTTCTGCTGTGGCAGCGGTGCGCTCCGTCGCTGAAATATGTAGTCCAGCAGCTTCAAGGTCATATAAGCAAGCCGCTTCAGGGGAAATATCTAGAGCCGTCATAATACTACGGTGGGCGATTAAATCAGCATAGCGGCGGATGGGGGATGTGAAGTGCGCATAACGCCTCAATGCCAAACCAAAATGCCCTATATTGATAGGAGTATAGGAAGCTTGCGCTTGGGTGCGCAGGAGCATCTCATGGGCAGTGGATTTGAGGGGAGAATTTTCATATTTTGCTAAAAACTCACCAAAAAACTTTTTGTTGGCTTTGACAACGCCTGAGAAGAATGGCCGAATATTTTTTTCGAACTCTGCAATTTTCTTTGCAGGAGGCAAATCATGCACTCGATAAAGAAAAGACTGCTTTTTATCTTCCAAAAAGCTTGCGCAGGCTACGTTCGCTAAAATCATAAACTCTTCAATAAGCTTATGGCTTGAAAGGGAAACAGCTGTTTCAATCCGGTCAAATGTGCCGGCTTCATTAAAGATGGCTTCTCGTTCGGGAAGGTCTAACTCTAATGTCCCTCGCTTCTCACGGGCTTTAGAAAGCACGGCAAAGGCGCCGTAAAGGTTAAGCACAATGGGCAGCAAAGGGTTTTCTGCGTCACCCTCATCCACAAGGGCTTGAATTTGCTTATAGGTGGTGCGGGCCTTTGAATGCATGACCGCACGGTAGAAATTGTATTGAGTGAGCTTTCCATCGGCATTGATGGTCATGTCAGCCACTACGCATGCACGATCCTCAAGGGGTACAAGGGAGCAGACGCCATTTGACAAAGCTTCCGGCAACATGGGTACCACGAAGCCAGGGAAATAAGCACTGTTTCCCCGTTTAAAGGCTTCGCGATCTAAAGCGCTACCCACAGGAACGTAATAAGCCACATCTGCAATAGCTACCACGAGGCGCCATCCGCCATCTACAGCTTCCGCATACACGGCATCGTCAAAATCTTTGGCGTGCTGACCATCAATCGTGATAAGCGGGAGCTTACGTAAATCCACCCGGTTTTCTAGATCAATCTCTGGTAAATGTTCAGCTTCTTGTAAGGCTGCTTCTGAAAATTCAGTGGAAAGTTGATGCTCAATAATTGAGAGCATGGCCAGAGATTTAGGCTCATTGAGAGGCCCTAAACGATCAACAGATGGTTTCAATCCATGATGAAATATAATCACATCCCCAGCTAAAAGACCCTCTGTGAGGTTTTCTTGTACAGTGAAGGGATATTCACTTTTATGAATGGGAATAAGACGCCCAATTTGTTCTTCCCCCACCCGCTCAAAAAGACCAATGGTGGTCCGTGCATGGGTGTCAGCGAGGCGAATGAAACTCACATGAGAATAGCTGCGCTTGTAAGGTAGATCTTCAATTTTCCCAATAAAACGAGTGCCTACTTCAACTTTCCCAGCTAAAGATGTGGGAAGTTTCACTTGATGACAATCGTCTCCATGGGTATCTTCCCATGATTTTGCCAAAACCACACCGTCTGAACTAATTTTGACAATGCTGAACTCTTGAATAGGAGAGCGAAAGCTGGAAAGAGCAATGCGGCTATCGCGTACGTATTTGAGTTTTCCTTCCATGACCATGCGGTCCACAAGCTCAGTGATTTTCGTATCATGTGTGGGTTGCTTGGCTTCAAAGTGGATGTATAGGTCCACTATGCGAATGGGAGAGTGAAATCTCTTAAGCATGGCAACAATATCTTGCTCCTTGGGCGCTCTCCAAGAGGGCTTCTTCTCAGGGTCTTTAAAAGTCATTTTTTTTCCTTGGGTGTTATCTTCAGCTTAAATAATCACGATGATTTTTTCTTCGCTGATGCTTTGGGGGCAGCTTTTACCGCCGTTTTTTTCTTTGCGCCAAATGATCGATTCGATTTCGGTTTATTGGCGGCTTCTAATAATAATTCAAGTGCACGCTCCAGTTGAATGGTAAGCACATCATCTTCCTTTTTTAAGGAAGCAAAAGTACTTTGATGTTTTACATAAGGGCCAAACCGTCCAATACCTGTGGTGATTTCCTCAGCGGACTCAGGGTGCTTTCCAATCAGGCGTGGCAACCTGCCCAATGTGACAGCATCCTCAATTGTGATGCTTGCAGGACTCATGTTTTTAGGAACAGGAACACGTTTTGGTTTTGTTTTGTCAGAGCCCATTTCACCCCATTGGAGGTAAAATCCGTAAGGTCCACTGCGCACTGTAACTTCCATATTGGATGAGGGGTCTGTGCCCAAAGCACGTGGGTAAGACGTCCCATCCGCATGGGCTGGATCGTCGGTTCCTTCTGTTTCATTGCCATCATCTAGTCTACGGGTATAGGTACAAGTGGGGTAGTTGGAACATCCAACAAAGGCTCCGAACTTTCCTAATTTAAGAGAAAGCTGCCCATCGCTGCATTTCGGGCATTGCCGAGAAGGTTCTCCGCCATCTGCAGCGGGGAAAAAGTGGCTGGCTAATTGCTCATTGAGGACATCGATAACATCTGAAATTTTGAGTTTTGATGCACCATCTGTAGCTTCATGAAATCCTTTCCAAAAGGTTTCAAGCACACTCTTCCAATTGCGATTGCCCGCAGAAACATCATCTAACTGATCTTCCAAGTCAGCGGTAAAAGAATATTCCACATATTGACCAAAAAAGTTGACCAGGAATGTTGTCACCAAACGGCCCCGTTCATCTGGGATAAAGGTTTTCTTTTCCAAATGCACATACTTGCGATCTTGAAGAACATGCAAAATCGTGGCGTAGGTCGATGGCCTTCCAATGCCAAGCTCTTCAAGTTTTTTTACCAAAGAAGCTTCTGAGTAACGAGGTGGAGGTTGAGTAAAATGCTGCGAAGGATCAACCTGTAGGAGGGTAACAGCATCACCTTCTTGTAGGGGGGGAAGCTTACGGGTGTCTTCACTCTCGTCCACATCATCTTGGCCTTCTTCGTAAAGTTTAAGAAAGCCATCAAAAACGCGGGTTGTCCCCACAGCGCGCAAACCCATTTTATGATTGGGGCTTAAAAGATCCGCACTCACCTGATCAAAAAGAGCGCTGGTCATTTGAGAGGCCATCATTCGTCGCCAAATAAGTTGATAAAGCCGCCACTGATCGTGATCCAGCTTACCTTCCAAATGTTCAGGCAGGCGATCCAGTGATGTTGGTCGAATGCCTTCGTGGGCTTCTTGAGCATTCTTTGACTTTGTTTTATAGACTCGAGGTGCATCAGGTAGGTAGTCTTTACCAAATTGCCCTAAAACAGTGGATCTACATTGATTAATAGCTTCACCAGAAATATTGACACTGTCCGTTCTCATATAGGTAATCAAACCGGTAACTTCGCCACCAAGCTCAATCCCTTCATAAAGCCGTTGTGCCAATTGCATAGTTTTGCTGGCCCCAAATCCAAGTTTTCGTGAAGCTTCCTGCTGCAGAGTGGATGTGGTGAAGGGAGGGGCAGGGTGCCGCTGAACTTTCTTTTTTTCAACGCCACTGACGGTGTAAGGGGTGTGAGCTTGGATGGCTTTGACAGCCTGTTCAGCTTGAATTTGAGAGGTAATCGTGAATTTTTCAGTTTTTTTGCCATCTAAAATTGAGAGTTTGGTATGAAATGTTTTCTTAGCCGACGTGGCGCACTGGGCCTCAATTGACCAGTATTCCTGGGGTTTAAAAATTTCAATTTCGCCTTCACGATCACAAATAAGGCGTAAGGCCACAGATTGGACGCGTCCTGCAGAGCGTGAGCCAGGTAGCTTGCGCCATAAAACAGGGGATAGGGTAAAGCCTACGAGATAATCCAATGCACGGCGGGCTAAGTAAGCCTCAATGAGGGATTGATCTAGTTCGCGTGGATTGCTTACAGCTTTAAGAACAGCAGCTTTCGTGATTTCATTAAAGACAATGCGCTTGACAGGTTGATTTTTAAGAACGCCTCGTTCTTTGAGCACCTCAAGCACGTGCCACGAAATGGCTTCTCCCTCCCGATCTGGATCGGTGGCGAGCAATATTTCGTCGGACTTAGCAGCTAATTTGGAAATTTCTTTGATGTGACGTTCATTGCGTTCATCCACGTCCCAGCTCATAGCAAAGCCTTCATCAGGGCGCACAGAGCCGTTCTTGGACGGCAAATCACGAATGTGACCGAAACTAGCTGTGACCAAGTAGTCTGAACCTAAATATTTATTAATCGTCTTTGCTTTTGACGGTGATTCAACAATCACAACCTTCATGAAGTCTTCCTTAGCCTATTCTTCGATTATGCCCTTATGCCATGGATTTTTAAATCCGTATAGTATTGATTGCGCAGGCTCACTTGCAATGAGGGCTTTCTGAAAGTGCCTCTGGACGCACATTCTCACTTAAGTGATTGAAAATCAACTAAAAATTAATCAATTGAATAAATT
>CANLAL010000018.1 GCA_947488045.1 Alphaproteobacteria bacterium | reverse complement strand
TCCATTCTAAGAAACGCTTTATATCTCCAATAAAATATTACTTCACCCTCCTTACTCCTTAACTCACCTCTTACTAAAACCCTTTCCTTACCTATTATCTAGACTCCTTAAATCTTATCTAGCCAAGGCCTAGTAAACCTATCTATATGTCCCTAAACCTCTATCCTAGTACCTCCATAACTCTTATGAGCCGTCAATTTCATTTTAGAAAACATAGTCTGTCTCCCTTAAAGTATGCTTACCTTCTTTAACGCTGACATTGTCAACTCTACGTTATTATAATTCAGCCAGCGCATTCAAAGCCCTTTTGCGTTTTCTAGCGATGATGCGATTGACTGTCATTTGTAGTTTTTCTCGCGATTCGATTTTTTTTGGAGAAGATGGTCCCACGCACCAACCCATGGAGCAACTAACCATGTTTCGGACTACGCCGAATACACAAGTGATTAGGCCAGCCGATGCGAGTGAGATCAAGTTTGCTTGGGTGGCGGCCCTGACTTTTCAGGGGCCAACAATACTGGCCTTAGCCCGGCAGAATCTTCCGGACCTTGGTTTGGCCACTGACTATCACACCACGATGGCTCGAGGAGCATACATTGTTCGGCAAGAGCACGCTCCTCTAGTGATCCTTTATGCCTCCGGATCAGAGGTGGCACTTGCTTTAGAAGTTTGGGAACGTTTATGCGCACGGCGCATTGGGGCGCGTGTGATTTCTGTGCCTTGTTTTGAACTGTTCCAAACGCAAGATCAGTCTTATAAAAGTAAAATTCTGCACCATCAGGGGGGACTTGCAGTAAGTATTGAAGCGGCTGATGAGTTAGGTTGGCATCAATTTATTGGTCAAAAAGGCCTGACTGTAAGTATGAACGATTTTGGCCGGTCAGATGCTCCCCAGAAAGTCGGCGATTACTTTGGGTTCCATGCAGAGCTTATTGAAAAGCGCATTTTAGATCGCTTAAATGAGGCCTGAAGATAAGGTCATTTCAGGAAACTGGACATCACGCATAATCAAAGTTCTAAGCTGCTTTTTCCTCTTCAGAACAATATCTTAGCTGAAAGATCTCCAGATCACAAACGAACCGACCTTAATTTACTAATGGCTCTTACTTTCGATCTCCTCGATAAGATGCCAAAGTTTTGTCAATGCTTCGTTGCGGGCCTTCATTGAGGCAAAAGTGTCCTGCTTTTCATGGTCAATATGGTGGCTTGTAAATACAATGCTCCTCTGGCCCTTTTTTATATAACCTACGAACCAACCCTGTTGTCCGTCTGTTTTAGTGCCATCTGACTTCTGTAATGCCCCATTGCCCGTTTTACCATACAATTTCCATCCAGCAGAAAGTTCTTGGATAAACATAATTTTTTCGGTTGTTTCGTAACTTGATTTGCTCAAGGGAAATTTTTGATCGAGAACCTTTTGCAGGAAATCAATTTGTTCCTCAGGTGAAATCTGGAGTGAGCTGGAAATCCAGGCATGGGTCAGTCCATTATTTTGGTTTTTTTCACCTGTAAGGTCCATGTTTCCATAGTTAAATGCTGTGACGTACTTTTTGAATTTTTCAAAACCAAGTTTCTGCGTGAAAACCCGTGAGTACCAAAGACAGCTATCTCTCATCCACGTACGAGGGTTATGATCGCCTCTGCAAGCATTAATGTAATAATCATACTCCTTTTTGCAAGGCCAAGAGGGGTTGCTTTCATCGTGAAATATACCAGAGTCAAAACCCATTAAGCTAAGAGCAATTTTAAAAGTGGACATGGGGGCGTAGCGTGACGTGCAATCACCCTCTTGTACAAGGACTTTTCCGTTTTCCTTTGCCAAAAAACAGCTCTCGGCGGCACGTGAATAATTTATACCACTCGCTAACGCGCATAAAAGAAGAAATAGTTTTTTCATCATCGCTCTAAACCTGTCTACTTTTTATTCTTAGGTTTTTTAGCCTTAGAGGAGGCTGCTGTTTTAACCGTAGAGACTCGTTTGAGTTTAGGTTTTGTAGGTGCTTCGGTTTCCACGGAAGGTACTGTTGATCGTCTCCGAGGCGTTGGCTTATTGGAAAGTCCTTCTTTCTTTAGCTTTTTACCTGTCATCAATAATACAATTTCTTCACCTGAGAGAGTTTCGTATTCCAAGAGACTCTCAGCAATGGCCTCAAGCTTCTTAAAATTATCCTTGATGAGTTTTTGGCTTCGTTTATAAGCAGCATCAATAATCACACGAACCTGAGCATCAATTTGCTCAGCAGTTTTTTCAGAAACGGTTTTTTGTTGCGTCACTGAATGCCCTAAGAACACCTCTTGAGAATTGTCGCCATAGGCAATGGGGCCCATAGCATTACTTAAACCCCACTCAGTGACCATACGGCGAGCCATATCTGTAGCCATCTTGATGTCTGATGAAGCGCCTGTGGTCACTTTGTCTTTGCCGAAAACCAACTCTTCCGCAATGCGCCCACCATAGGCAACAGCCAAATCAGCCAACAATTTTTCGCGCGAAAGACTCACGCGATCCCCCTCAGGTAAGCGTACAACCATACCCAGGGCTCGGCCGCGAGGGATGATTGTGGCTTTATGAATAGGGTCAGAGGTAGGGCAGAGACTAGCGACCAACGCATGACCTGCCTCATGGTAGGCCGTCAGGCGCTTTTCTTCATCAGTCATGGCAATCGAACGGCGCTCGGAGCCCATGATCACTTTATCTTTGGCCTCTTCAAATTCGGACATGCCCACAGCGCGTTTCCCCCGGCGTGCAGCTAAGAGAGCTGCTTCGTTGACGAGGTTAGCGAGGTCAGCACCTGAAAATCCAGGTGTACCTCTGGCTAGGGTCTTGACATTTACGTCGTCGTTTAAGGGAACTTTACGCATATGTACGGTCAAAATCTTTTCACGGCCTGCAATATCTGGGTTAGGAACCACCACCTGGCGGTCAAAGCGTCCTGGCCTTAGTAAAGCAGGGTCCAAAACATCAGGGCGGTTTGTGGCAGCAATGAGAATAACGCCTTCATTGGATTCAAATCCATCCATTTCTACGAGCAATTGGTTGAGGGTTTGCTCTCGTTCATCATTGCCCCCACCTAAGCCAGCGCCTCGGTGGCGACCCACAGCGTCAATTTCGTCGATGAAAATGATGCAGGGTGCATTTTTTTTGCCCTGTTCAAACATGTCACGCACGCGGCTTGCCCCGACACCCACAAACATTTCTACAAAATCAGAACCTGAAATGGTAAAAAACGGCACGTTAGCCTCACCGGCGATAGCACGAGCCAGGAGAGTCTTACCTGTTCCAGGAGGGCCTACCAATAACACACCCTTTGGAATTTTTCCTCCCAGGCGTTGGAATTTTTGAGGATCTTTAAGAAAATCAACAATCTCTTCCAGTTCGGCTTTTGCTTCATCAATGCCAGCCACATCTTCAAAAGTGACTTTTCCAGACTTTTCAGACAAGAGTTTTGCTCGAGATTTACCGAAGCCCATGGCCTTTCCGCTGCCACTTTGCATATGGCGCATAAGAAAAATCCATCCACCAATCAGTAAGAGAATGGGAAACCAAGACAAAAGAATTTGGAAGAAAGAGGGGGAAGCTTCTTCGGCAGGTGCAACTTTCAAGCGGACGCCCTTTTCCACCAGTCGATCAGGTAACCCTTGAGATTGGGTGGGGATATATGAGGAAAAAATTTTCCCATTTTTAAGCTTACCCGTCACAACATTTCCTCGTAAAAGAACTTCATCCAACTGCCCTTTCCCAGCTGTATCAATGAGCTCATTGTAGGTGAGTTCCAGATCCGCCTTGTGTACGGGGCTACTGAACATGTTAAATGCAGCGATAATGAGTAGAGCCAGAAGGCACCAGACAGCAGCATTGCGACCAATATTATTCAAGTTAGTTCCTTTCAAAACGCGCCGTCATCAGAGTTTTTCTGTGGCGCTCCTAACACATGCGATATTTTCACTCTTTGGGCAACTGATCGCACGCAGCTTCTAAATCTCTTTCCAGTTTATCAAGGAATGGATCAATTTCAAGGCCTGGAAGAATGGGGTCCAAAAATACTAACTGAACGACTCCTCTTTTTTTATCAAAAGCCCGCCGTCTCCAAAAATAACCTGAGTTTAAAGCTACAGGATAAACGGGTAAATCAAGCGCCTTATATAGGGCGGCAACGCCTTTTTGATACTTTCCTTTTTCTCCAGGAGCGCTTCGCGTCCCCTCGGGGAAAATAATAATAGGCCTACCCGTTTTTGCAACGTCTTTTGCCTGGCTGATGAGGCTTACAAGACTACGTCGTCCTTCTTTGCGATTGACAACAATCATCTTAAGGCGCTTAAGGTACCATCCGAAAGACAAACGGTTAAGCTCTTGTTTTAATATATAACAAGCATCTTGGAAAATATAGTGAAAGACAACCGTTTCCCATGCAGATTGGTGCTTGCAAGCGATGATACAGGGTAGGGTTACATTTTCCAGGTGACTAATTTTGATGTCTAAGCCTACAATGTTACGAAGCCCCCAGAATGTAACCTTAGCCCATGAATGTGCAACCCAAAGGGCGGCTTTTCGGGGAAAAGGAAGAGCTAGAACACCCACTGTTAGTACGATGCCTGTGTAGCCGATAAAAACAATGTTGAAAACCAGCGAACGTAGAAAGCTCATAACCGTAACAATCCAATCCAAATCAATGATACAAGATACTTATTATATTCTAAAAATAATAGCCCCATTGTACCAGGCCAGGTTACCCAATTGTTTTGGTGAACAGATCTGGGATTAACAGGGTGAGTTGAAATGTTGGTGTGGGGCAAATAATGATTAAAAATCAAAAGACTGCGGGGCATATGATAATTGGCTGTGATCAGTAAAAGAGAATGTGCCTTTGTCTTTTTCACCCAATCAGCAGCCTCAATGGCGTTACTTTGAGTGTCAACGGCTTTTTTGCCTAAAATAATAGATTTCTTTAAGGAAGGAAAAGTTTCATTTTGTTGAGCAAGAATGTTCTCCAGTGAAACATGATTATGCACGCCTGTAATCAGTAATTTTTTTCCATGCCCTCTCGCCAGCATTTGAAGTCCAGCATGAATGCGTTCTTCCCCCCCTGTGAGTACAACAATTAAATCTACTCGGGATGCAGGTACAACAGGTAAGTTTAAGACCGTTTGAATAAAAATAAAAAAGCCCATTAGCCATAAGCCTGAAAGAAACCAAAAACAATGGTGGGTCACTTTCAAAAGCAATGAAGAGCTTAATTTTTTATGATTGATGCGCAAGGACGTAACTCACAGTCATGCGTGCGGTGATGGTCATGACGGTAATAATCACAAGAGGAACGACCATCAAAACCAAGCCAAGAGTAGAAATAGAAAGGTCGTGAATCGGTAGGGTGAATTCTAATTTCCCTACAAACCAGAACATAAGTGCCGCCACCAGTCCCAAGAGCACATAATTGTATAGGGTGCCCTTGAGTGCAAGTTTGAAGGTGTGTCTTTGGAATTGATTGGCAACATAGCCAGGACGTGCCCCCACAAGCATTAAAATCCGAATGATATCATGATGTACAATGAGTCCAGTGTAGGTTGAAAAAATAAGGGCACCGATACAAGCTAAAGTGATGAGTGTCAAAATAAAATGCCCAACCATCCGCAATCCATTGGCGGCTCTCAATATGGATTGATTAATATGCTCATGCTCAGTAATGCGAATGCCAGGAGAAATCTTGGCTAACTCATTGCTAGTGAAAGTGACATCGAAATGTTCTTTCTCTTGAAGGGTAAGGGCTACAAGAAATGGAATGGGGAGATTCAAGTGTTCAATGTTTTTACCCAACCACGGCTCGAGAAGTCTATAGGTTGTCATTGTATCAAGAGGTTGAACTGCTTTAATGCCTGGTGTACGTTTTAGATAGGTTAAAACTTGTGCTTTCATTGCATGCGCTTGCTCTGGAGATAATCCAGGTTCAATGTGCATTTGAAGAGTGGCCTGCCCGGTTAAATCCATACTCCACTTGCCTATCAAAGAAGAAAAAGTCAACATTCCGAGCATAAAAATACTGCCGATAAATGTTGTGAGCGCAATAATCCAGGGGATAAAACGAGCAGAAGAATCTGTGTCAAAGGGAAGATCATAGGGCGCAGGTTTAACCATTTTGAATGACCTTTGCTTTTTCGTTACCTGGGAGGATGATCCTGCCCTTTTCTAAATGTAGAATTGGATGATCAAACTCTGCGGAAACATAACGATTATGTGTGGCTAATACCACTGTGGTTCCCATTTTATTGAGTTCCTCAAAAAGATACAAGAGTTTCATAGCCAGTTGGTCGTCCACATTGCCAGTGGGCTCATCAGCAAGCAGTAAATCAGGTTGCGTGATCACTGCTCGTGCGATACACACACGTTGCCGTTGCCCACCAGACAGAGTCGCCGGCAGGGCATAAATAAACTCTGCTAAACCTACCCAATCCAAAATTTCGGCGGCATGTTTACGGGCTTTAATGGGGCTAGTCCCAGAAACCTTGAGCGGCAGGGCGACATTGTCAAGGGCTGTGAGATGCTCGATCAAATTGAAATCTTGAAACACCACGCCGATTTTTTGCCGAAAGTAAGGCCGCTCCTGGGGTGTAATGCTCATGGGGTCTCGGCCAAAAAGATGCACAATGCCGCGGGTAGGGAGCAAGCCCAAATAAAGTAATTTGAGAAAGGAGCTTTTTCCTGCACCACTAGAACCGGTGAGAAAGTGAAAAGACCCTTTTTCTAAGTGTAGATTAATATTACTTAGAACTTCAGGGCCAGTTTCATAGCGAAGCCCCACGTTCTGAAAGCGGGCAATATAAATAGGTTTATGTGCTGCGCTCACGTGATTTTCGCCCCCTGATGGTCTCTTTATGGAGCCAATTCTACACTCCTTTTTAAGGATTTAAAAGAGGGGGTATGTATATAAGCCCGCTTATAAAAGAAAAGCTTTTCCTAATGACAACCTTTCATACGAGCCGTGTAACATTAAACGATAAAGTTATCATCGGTGGTAAGGTTTGGGGGGAGCCAACCCCCTTTAAAGAAAAGTAGGGGGGTGATTCATCAAAGAATTATTGTTTCGGATGAAGAGGTAACATTGCCATCCCACCTCCAGGTGGAGGTGGCGGGGGCCGATGAACGATCGTAGTATTTTCCTGTGTATCTTCAGGGAATAAATTTGTAGGAGAATGATGCGTTTCTGTACTGTTACAAGCTGGGTTTTTCAAAGCAGACAGAGCCACTCTGATTTTCCCATTTAATATATCTTTTTCAATGTCTATATCTCGCATTTCACCTCGCACGCCTCTCAATTGAGGATATATGGATCATCTGTTTTCTCTTTTGCTGCGTCACACTGTTTCATAGAGTGTTAGATATGGGATTTTTCTTTCTAACAATTGTTATGTACCTTATCGTGGTATATATTTTTTTCTCGTTTCAAGAAGGCAAGTCATTTTTTAAACAAAGATGTTAATTAATTCATAGCTTTAAGCACCTTAAGGTGCTCCCTCATTATCCCGCTGATTTCTGGAAACCTGCTGAATATTTTCTATATGTGATACTTGTCTTGAGAAAGATAACAACTCTTGAGAAAGATAACAACTTAAAAATCGATAATAAATTAATCAATAATTAAGGGAGAGATCGTATGCTTTTTTAAGGCTTTAAAAAGCCATATAAGGAGATAATTATGAATATAAAAACAATAAGTTTAGCCAGCGTGCTGTTCCTTGGTGTATCTTTTAGCGATGTTTACGCAATAGATTCGCAACTAACGGATGGAAGAGACATTTTCCAAGAATTAGTTGGTAAGAGTTATGAGCAATCCCTTCGTGAAAAAGGGACTCACTTTAGAGTTTATGATGTTATTTTAAAGACATTGAGGCAAGATCCATCTTTAATTACTGAAACGCAAAAACATGCATTGCAAGGGTACCTAGAGGATCAACGTCCTACAGAGTATAAGAATCCAGTCGTGAGACAAGCAGCTGATAAGGTGCTTCGCAAAATTGGTGAATTAGAAGTGACTGGTGGTCCATCTGGACCCTCGAGCCCGAGTGACGGTGGGTTTTCTTCTGATGGCGATGACCCTAGCAGTGGTTTCGGTGGTGGCCGAGAAAGCCCTGAAGATGATGATACTAGAAGGCCTCCGCAGAAGTCAATCCGTGACCGTATGGCGGCCTTGAGACAGGCAGATTACTACTCTAGGCATGGAAAGCATCATCCCAGTGATGATATGGAAAATACCGATTCTAAGTGTGTTCCAAACACTGCAAGAGACGGTGGAGAATCTGAAGTTGATTATACCCCTAATCAACGCCCTTCTAGTTATAGAGGCAGAGACATCACGGAACTTCGTCGTTTTAATGACGAGGCATTTTAATCCAGTCTATCCTTTCCTATGACTAAAAAACAAACACCCTGCATTTTTTATGCGGGGTGTTTTTATTGTTCCAGGTTTTAAAAAGTAAGGTTTCATTTAGGTAAAAGAACGGCTATATTAAGCCCAGAAGATTTTAAGGACCTGAAAAAATGTATATCGTCTGTCCCAACTGTTCCCGCCGATATGTGGTGAGTGATGCTATTTTTTTGAATAAAACCTTTAGCAAAGTGCGGTGTGTGGGGTGCGAACATGTTTGGATTCATAAAAATATTCTTCCCCCCCCGACGGAATTTACCCCACAACTTCAGGTCCAGCCTGCGATAGCACCAATGGTTAGTAAAAAAAGATCATGGAAAATCTTTTTCGGTTGGGCGTTGTGGTTTGTCTTTGTTGGAGGTTTGCTTTCGGGTGTCATGACTTATCGTGAGCAACTCGTGGAATGGTGGCCGCCTTTTTCACGCATTGAGGCATTGATTCAGGGGCATCAACAGGCTTTTCACCTCCGCATTCACGAGTTAGGCCATTATATTCATATGGGCCCCACAGGCAGAGAATTGATTGTCACAGGTGTGATTGAAAACAAAACTCAAATCACCACTCAGATTCCGCCGCTTTTTGTGACAGTGGGTATACCCCATCAGGATGAGGCTAGTTGGGCGGTGCCCTTATCGGAAGATGTACTCGCACCAGGAGGAAGACTTTTCTTTGAGTCACCAAGTTTGCCTGTACTCCCAAAGGGAGCCAAAGTTTATTTTTCTTTTGGAGCCCCATTCAGCGTTTATTAATACTTTCTTAACGATTGCATCGTTATTCTCCCCTTGTCTAGATCCATCATTCCCCCAACTTTACCGAGTAAGGTTGGGGGTCTTTACATTCATGAGGCTATAACGCATCCTTAAAAAAGCATTTATTGTTGTAGGTTTAAAGTATGCGCTATCTGATTCGTTTTCAAAATACCATCGTTTTGCTTTTAGCTCTCCTGGTAGCGGTCCAAACGCCTTTGAAGGCAGCTAACGTTGACGTTATTTCCTCTGTTCAATCATTGGGCCAAGAAGATACATTTTGGGTGGGTATAACTTTTCAACTGTTTCATGAAGAAAAAGTTCTTGGCGATCCAGTCGCTCCAAAAATTACTCTCAAAGACTCAAATAATATTGATAGTTTTCAGTTGTATTATCCTGAATCTAAGGAAGATAAAAGCCAGGGTGTTCCCATCCAGGCTTTTGATGAAACCTTTACAATCCCAGTAAAAATTAAGGTAAAAATTCCAGGTCAATCCATTCGCTTTGCAGGTCACGTAGACTATGTCATCTGTTCCCATGCCTGTATTCCAGGGCAAACAGATTTTGATCTGAAACTTAAAGCCGGACCAATGCTTAAAACATCCCAAGCGCCCTCTATTGCAAAAGCTTATCAAAAGATCACCGAGAAACAAACTCACTCTTTTGTGCAATTTGCATTGCTGGCCATACTTGGGGGAATGATTTTAAACCTCATGCCCTGTGTATTGCCCGTTTTAGGTTTGAAGTTTTTGAGTGTTATGTCCTCTAAAAAGTATCGAATGCCTCGGCTTGGTTTTTTTGCTACCATTTTAGGAATTTTCACCTCCTTTTGGGCACTAGCAGGACTTTCTGTGTTTCTCAAAAACCTGGGTCAGCATGTGGGCTGGGGCATGCACTTTCAAGAGCCACTCTTTTTGATTGTCATGGTAATAACCATGTTGGTTTTCTCCCTGAACCTATTGGGCGCTTTTGAAATTCATTTGCCCTCTTGGGTGAACCGTTTCATCGATCGTCTCTCTCCCAAGAGCGATAACCATTTGCTCAGCAGTTATGTTTCTGGCGTTTTTGCAACGCTTCTTGCAACGCCTTGCACCGCACCCTTCTTGGGGGTGAGTGTTGGGTTCGCCCTAACGCAAGGAGCAGGTAATATTTTTCTTATGTTTACTTTCATTGCACTTGGCTTTTCTGTGCCCTATTGGATTTTATTGATGCTGCCTGCGCGTTGGATTCCTCATCCAAAGCCGGGAGCGTGGATGATGTGGTTAAAAGGGACAATGGGTGCTCTTTTGCTTCTCACGGCAGTGTGGCTTTCGACCGTCCTTTATACTCAGCTGAGTGCTCAATCGTCTTTTACACAGTCTACCTCAGATTTATGGAAACCTTTTGAGCCCGAAAAAATTGACGCTCTTGTCAAAAAGGGAAAAACTGTTGTGGTCAATGTCACAGCGGGTTGGTGCCTGACGTGCAAGGTGAATGAGCGGCATTTTCGTGAGGGGAAGGATCTTTATAGCGCACTCGGGGCCGAAAACGTCTATGCCATGAAAGCGGACTGGACCAGTCGAGATGAAGTCATTGCAAGCTTTTTGGAAAGCCATGATCGATCAGGTATTCCCTTTACGGTTATTTATGGTCCTGCGGCGCCTGAAGGCATTGTGCTGCCTGAAATTTTAACACATCAAGTGGTTGTTGAAGGTTTAAGTCAAGCTGGACATTAACGTCGCGTGAGTGCCAATCTTTCATCCATTCTTTAGTCAATAATATTTTGACTGTAAGCGTGGCGCTGTACAATTTTTCTGAAGAAAATTGTGAGTGATTGCAAGGAACCAAATGAGTTCATCCAATCAATCCCCCTGTATTTTTCTCAAAAACATTAGTAAAATTGAAAATGGAAATATGATTGCTTAGGGGTGGGCAGGGCTCGGCTGCACAGCCAAAATCTGCGAGAGAGGCCGTAGCGCCGTGGACGAGTCAGATATTGAATGTCTTTGTTGATCATCAAGAAAATAGAGCTGTAGTCCATTTTGCGTTGAATACTCCAAAATTGGCCACATTCTTCGATGGCGGCATTGAAATTTGATAACATAGAAAAAATCTTTAAAATGAACGAAGCTTGTGAGGTTGATGAGAGGGGTCATGAGGTTATCCCCTCTTTGGATGACAAAGAAGGGAACAAGCCAGCTTCTATCATTCATACGGAGCATTGAACGCAAGCTCCTCTGCCTAAGCGGAAGAAGGATCCTGCGGGTCATTCCTAGAAAGCACCTTTGCAATGAACGAAGCTTGTGAGGTTGATGAGAGAGGGCATGAGGTTATCCCCTCTATGGATGCCAAAGAAGGGAACAAGCCAACTTCTATCATTCATACGGAGCATTGAACGCAACCTCCTCCACCTAAGCGGACGAAGGTCCTAACGATCAATAAGAGAAAAAATCTTTGAAATGAACAAAGCTTGTGAGGCTTATGAGAGGGGTCATGAGGTTATCCCCTCTGTGGATGCCAAAGAAGGGAACAAGCCAACTTCTATCATTCATACGGAGCATTGAATGCAACCTCCTCCACCTAAGCGGACGAAGGATCCTGCGGGTCATTCCTAGAAAGCACCTTTGCAATGAACGAAGTTTGTGCGCCTTATGAGAGAGGGCATGAGGTTATCCCCTCTATGGATGACAAAGAAGGGATCAATCCAACTTCTATCATTCATACGGAGCATTGAACGCAACCTCTTACGCTTAAGCGAACAAAAGATCTAGAGGGTTAGTCCTAGAAAGCACCTTTGCAATGAACGAAGCTTGTGAGGTTGATGAGAGAGGGCATGAGGTTATCCCCTCTATGGATGCCAAAGAAGGGATCAAGCTTGCTTCTATCACTCATGCGGAGCATTAAACGCAACCTCCTCCGCCTAAGCGGACGAAGGATCCTGCGGGTTAGTATAGGATATCTCTCGATGCTCTCGTCTATGAGTAGTTTAAGCTGCCTCACCTTCGTTTTCGGCGCTGCCAGAAGGCTCTGGTGCTCCAATCATCGCTTCGGCGACAATCCCCGCATTAGCACGAATTGCCTTTTCAATAGCATCAGCTGTAGCAGGGCTGTCTTTAAGGAATTGACGCACACTCTCGCGGCCTTGACCAATACGTTGACCATCGTAAGAATACCAAGAGCCAGATTTTTCCAAAATGCCGGCCTTGGTCCCCAAATCAATGAGCTCACCTGTTTTGGAGATTCCTTCCCCATACATAATATCAAATTCTACCACTTTAAAAGGTGGGGCTACTTTGTTCTTGACGACTTTCACGCGGGTTTGATTGCCAATCACCACATCCCGATCTTTCAAAGATCCAATGCGACGGATGTCCAACCGTACGGAGGCATAAAACTTCAAGGCATTGCCACCCGTTGTGGTCTCGGGGCTGCCAAACATCACACCAATTTTGTGGCGGATTTGGTTAATGAACACAACCATGCAATGGGATTTGGAAATAGAGGCCGTCAACTTGCGCAAAGCTTGGCTCATGAGTCGTGCTTGCAAGCCCACATGGGTATCGCCCATTTCACCTTCCAACTCAGCTTTTGGGACGAGAGCGGCAACACTGTCAACAATAAGAACATCGATGGCGCCAGAACGCACGAGGGTATCGGCAATTTCTAATGCCTGCTCACCTGTATCGGGCTGAGAGATCAAAAGTTCGGAGGTATTCACACCCAGTTTGCGGGCGTAGGAGGGGTCTAACGCATGCTCAGCATCAATGAATGCGCAGGTGCCTCCTGCCTTCTGAGATTCAGCAGCAATATGGAGCGTCAGGGTTGTTTTGCCGGAGCTTTCAGGGCCATAAATTTCAATGATACGTCCTTTGGGGAGGCCACCAATACCCAACGCAATGTCCAAGCCCAAGGAGCCCGTGGAAATGACCTCAATGTCATCAGATTTATCCTGTTGGCCCAGCTTCATAACAGAGCCTTTGCCGTAAGCCCGTTCGATTTGTGCCAATGCCACTTCTAAAGCTTTTGATCGATCCATTATCTCTTCCATTTCATGTGTTGTTTGTATGATCCAACTATTTCATAGAGCCGCCCCCAATGCAATGGGTGATTTTCAAACGGGTATCAAAAGAAGGTTAAACACGGAGTAAGATTGTCTGTATTTTTATCATAAATCCATGAAAAGAGTTGGGTGGTGATATGATATGAAATTTTGCAAGTATGCAAGAGCAGTAATAACAATGAGGAAAATCCTATTGCTAATCTATTAGTAAGTAATGATGGAGGAAATTTTGAAATAATATTTCAATGTTACTTCCAATATTTTGGTTTAATTATTTAAGTTATTTGGAGTAATATGTAATGATTTGTTCAACGGTATTAAATATTTATTCTCAAGCACACCTTAAAATGTGTAAATCACAACTTCAAAAAAATGATGAGCCAGTGCCAAAATACTCGGCCCAAAATCAATTTTCTAATTTGAAGCAGGGCGTAGGTTTAAGTAGCAAAATGCTTCATTTGACTCTGTTGTTTTGTTTATGCGCCCAAACAATCATTCCACACGCTTCTTTAGCTAAGGACCAAATAGATTGGGGCGACTTCCCAGCGCCAACCTCATCTAAAACTATCAAGAAAATGCCAGTCCATCAAACACGTCATCGGCGTGATGCTATTACTTTTCAGAGTGCGGTCAGTTTTTCAGTTGGGCAATTACCCCGAGGAATCGTTACAGGAGATCTCAATGGAGATGGTAAGTTGGATATCATTACCGCAGATGGTGGAACAAATGGGGTCTCTGTATGCCTAGGTAATGGGGGTGGTACTTTTACAGCAGCCAAAAGTTATGGTACAGCTCCCAGCCCCATAGCTTTGGTTGCCGCTGACGTTAATAAGGATGGATTTTTAGATGCTGTTACAACCAACAACAATAGCCCAGGTAGTATTTCTATTTTTCTCGGCTACGGCAATGGCACGTTAGCCGTTCCCATTACATATGTTGTGGGGCAATATAATCTTGGCATTGCTTCAGGTGATTTTAACAAGGATAATATTACTGATTTAATTACAGTAAACGTTTTTGACGTTCACACGCTATTAGGCAGGGGAGATGGAACTTTTTACACTTCAGCCTCAAGCAAATACAATATTGGAGGAAATATACTAGGCGTTAACGTTGGGGATTTTAATAATGATCAGTTTCCCGATGTATCCATCATCTCTAACTATGCAAGCTTTGGTGTTAACTCTGGTTATGCATACGTTTTACTAAACCGTGGTGACGGAACTTTTACGTCAAATAATTATTGGAGTGTGGGAGCCTATCCATATGCAGTTTCCAGCGGAGATTTGGACAATGATGGGAAACTAGATTTAATCAGTGTGAACTATCTGGGTGGAGGGGTTTCAGTCCTTCAGGGCAACGGGGATGGAACTTTTGTGTCCCCCGCAAAGAACTATAACACCTTTTCGGGCAAACCCATGGCGCTCAATGTTGCAGATTTTAATAGGGATGGATGGCTAGATGTTGTTGCGACGACTTACCTGTCTAATAATGGGTTTTATGCAAATACAGCTTCGGTTTTCTTAGGAATTGGAAATGGCACCCTTGGCGCAGCTACATCTTACAATGTGGGTACATACCCCAATGGTGTAGCAGTAGGTGATTTCAATGGCGATAACAGAACCGATATTGCAACGTGCAATACCAATGTCAATAGCGTATCTGTCCTGCTGCTGGCAACTGTCGCTACAACGACTACCACAACATCCTCTCTCACTTCTACAACAGTACCGACCACGACAAGTTCAACTACCCCTACGACACTCACACCTGGTACAACGACTACCACCACTACCCTCCTGCCACAAACGACCACAAGGAGAAATTTGACATCCAACACCACAACTGTTCCTCTTGCGATCACGCCTGCTTCAAGTGAATCCTCATCGTCAAGCTTGGCCCTTACTGTGGGTGCCGCTGTGGGTGGATTAGTTGGTGTTCTCATACTGGGATTTGGTGGATATATTCTCTTTCATAAGCATAATAGAAACTATGTTAAGCCCCAACCTTCAAGCTCTTCATTGCCGCCCATCGATACTAACAGAGTATAAGGCAAAAAATCGGAGTCAAGTGGGGCTGCACACAAAATGGAAAAAATGATGTATTCTACACATGGAAAAAGTTATCCTTTCCTTGGAAAAGAATATTGTTGAGGAATCCATTTCATGTCGCAGCCCCTATTGACCCCATTAGGTCATCCCTTGAATGTGCCTAAGGCTTTATTGAAGGCTGTCACTGAGGAGATGCAGTCTCATGGAGATAAGAAAGGCCCTCTAAAGTTTGAGCGGCCATTGTATCAGTTAACCAGCCAAGCCATTGATTTTATTGCGCCTGATCGTAAGGCAGTACTCGACACACTGAAGCGTTATTTCACCCATGAAGGGACTTGTTACTTTCAATTGGAAAATAAAGAGCTGTATGCACAGCAAACAGCCCAGTGGCTTCCATTGCATGTGTGGGCTCAAGAAACGTTGGGAATTTCTTTGGTCATTAATGAAGGGTTAGGGGGCTGCGCCCATGAACAGGTGGATGTGGACCGTGTTACCGCATTACTTGTGGCCCAATCAGATCTTGCCCTCTCAGGGCTTATGGGAGCGTGCAGCTTAACAGCTTCTTTAATCATTTCCCTAGCCCTGAAAGCAGGCTACTTAACAGGTAGGGAAGCTTTTGATTTGGCCTATCTGGAAGAAAGCTTTCAAAATATGCATTGGGGTGTTGATGCGGAAACAGCTGCCCGTCATACCCAGGTGAGGAATCAACTGTTAATCCTCACCCAGTATTTTGACCTTATTGATTGAGATCCTCAGAAACCATTGATACGTCTCCTAAAATCAAATCTCAACAGCAGAAAGAGCCCTGATTTCGTTAGGCTGCAGTTTTGAAATCAAAGCCTTTCTGATAAGAGGTCTGACGGCTTCAGGAAAGCTATGTAGGTAACCGCTGAAAAATGCGGTCATAGATTCTATTGATAGCTCACTCTCAATCAAGGCTCCTGTTCCCATTTGACCATATAAAAATGTGGCGATATCCCTGGTAAATACATTATCTTCTGGATGATCAATTTCAGCATAGAGAGCCAATGCAAATGAAGCATTATCAATGATCGTCGTTTTTTGATCCTGTAAGCTATAAAAAACATTGGTAACGTTAAGATCGCCATGGATGATGGTCAATCGAGGATCCTCTTTATTGGGTGCAAGAGCAAAGTGTAGTGCGCCAAAAGAGCTGCCCACATTCTCCAACATGCGATTTAATGAGTCAAGATCGCCTGAGTCTAATAAGAATTGAATGTTTTTTTCCAACGGCAGCCCTTTTGCACCATGAATCACAGACACAATATGCTGATTGCCCCTTGGTGCCTGATATGAGAAATAACTTTCAGCATACGCTAAAGTAGGAAGATTTGGGTTTCGGTTACGTGACAAAATAGATGGAAGGCGTTCTTGTACTATATTGAGTGCAGCAAGATCCTTCTGTCCCGTTTCTTTACTCACTTGTTTTACAATAAAGACATTTGGATCTTTGGCTAATTTTAAAGAGGGTGACTTATGGAAAGCCTTTCTCCAACCATGTAACGCAGATCTACTGTCTGTCTCATTGGGAATCGTTGGTGTAGACACTAGCGCACTGGCTTTTTCACGGACATAAGTCAATGCTTTGCCTTGAAGTTGAACAATGAAAATCTTTTCATTGTTTACACCTTGTGCAGCTGAAGGCTCTATTATTTTTAGATACTCTTTCTTTGCCTGATACCATGGGAATAAACCCTCGCGTTTTGCATAAAAATATTTTTCAGGTAAGAGAGCATGAAGAATGGAGCCCACGGAAAGGGATGTAAGGTTTTCGCCATCAAAGAACTTCCTTTGAAGCTTTAAAGGAACTTCATCTGGAAAAGCAGGTCTCATGGTTAAATTGATAATGGGATGAATAGGTTGAGTGAGTAATGCTCTTTTGGATTCTCGGCGCAGCAGTTTAGCTTTCTCAATGCTAGACCTTGACCTTGTGCTTGGCGTACGATCAAAGACTTCTTCATCCCTAAGTTCAGCTATAACATCTTCTTCCTTTAAACCCTCTGTCTCCTCCAAACGCTCTGTCATTGGGAGTAAAGGGTTTTGCGAAGCAGAACTAAGATGATCTTCAGGCGAGCTGTCGAAGTCCTCATCTGCAAAGCTATCCGCATGTGCCGATTTCAGGCTCTCTGGAACAGAGTCAACTTAATCCTCAGCGGAGTCGCTAAAGTCTGAACCTCCCACTCCAGAGTCATACGAGTGCGGAAATTCAACCCTGTCTGGAACAGAAGACCTGAGTTCTTTGGTAAGATCCTTTTCTTGTATGGTGGCAGCAACGTCAAGGTCCTCCAATTCAGTCTCGGCGGTATCAGAGGGCGATTGGGAATGAGATGCACTTTCTCCCTCGGCGGTATCAGAGTGGGGTTTGGAATGAGATGTACTTTCTCCCTCGGCGGTGTCAGAGGGCGATTGGGAATGAGATGTACTTTCTCCCCCTTGCATTTTGTGCGTCAAAACAGCATGAGAGGCGGTTGAAAAGAAAGCCATGTGCATTAAGAGTAAGCTGAGCAATGTGGATGAGTTGTGCATCTGAAGAATTCCTTTTTTATGCCATTTTTACATTATAAAAAGATACATTAGTGGCGTTAATATAGTGTTGAAATTAATCAAATACGTAGAGTCTAAGGTTTTGAGTGGGTTTTAAAGAAGGAAAATTATGAGAGGTAAGGGTAAATGTTAATGAGGCCCATAAACATATCCCCCTGTTGCCATTCAGGGGGATAGGATCGTAAATTTTTCAGATTAAACTTAAGCTTTTTGCGGGGACAGTTGATCTTCGCTCTCAGTTGCTTGTGCCACCTGAGTGGATGTTTGCTCACTTTCTGTTGCCGCACCTAAAGAATGGGCACTCATTCCCGGTAATTGAGGCTTTTCACCATAGGCAATTTCTCGATGTTTGACCACATAATCTCCTAAATGAACTTTTTGACTCACAAGCGCAAAGCGGTCATGGGCAGTTTTGTCTTTTGTACATAAAGAAACGACAATAGCTGTAAAGAAGGAGAGGGGGATAGAAAAGAGCCCCGGTGTTTTGAGGGGGAAAATGGCTTCAGAATGGCCTAAAATATCGATCTGCACCGCGGGAGATAGATAAATCAAAATTAATGAAGAGAGTGTGCCCACCACCATGCTGGCCACGACACCCGGTGTGGTGCATCGGCGCCAGAAAGTTGTTAAAATCAAGGCAGGGAAGTTTGAGCTTGCGGCCACTGCAAAGGCCAACCCAACCATGAAGGCCACATTCTGTTTCTTAAAGACAATGCCAAGGAAAATAGATGTGGCGCCCAAAAGCAATGTGGCGATGCGGGCCACATTCATTTGTTCTTTGTTGCTGGCTTTTCCTTTTTTAACAATACGCACCCAAAAATCATGGGAAAGTGTGGCGGCCCCCGTTAAGGTTAATCCAGCAACAACGGCCAAAATGGTGGCAAAGGCAACCGCGGCAATAAACCCGAGAAAGCCTACGCCCCCTAAAAGATTCGCCAAAAGAAGGGCAGAAACGTTACCCGTTTTATCCACGCTCATGATGCCTTCTTTGCCGAGAAGGACCATGGCGCTAAAGCCAATAATAAAGGTGAAAATATAAAACGCGCCAACCACCAGAGAGGCATAAAGGACAGATATACGCGCTTGCTTGGCATCGGGAACCGTATAAAAGCGCATAAGAATATGCGGTAAGGCTGCTGTGCCCAATAAAAGAGCCAAGCACAAGGAAACCACATCCCAAGGATTTTTGGCCAACGGACCAGGTGCCAGGACTTGATCGCCATATAGGCGCGCACCTTCAGCAAATAAAGTGAATGGATTGAAGTTGAATTTAGCCAAAGCAAGCCCTGCCAATAAAGCCCCACCGAGAAGCAGCATCACGGCTTTAATGATTTGTACCCAAGTGGTAGCTAGCATGCCGCCAAAAAGCACATAGCAAATCATAGCCGATCCAACAAGAATGACGGCCCAATCGTAGGGCACGCCAAACATCATCTCAATGAGTTTTCCGCCTCCTACCATCTGGGCGATCATGTACAAAATCACAATGAACATAGAGCTAAAAGCAACAGCAATGCGCACGGGTCGTTCGCGTAAGCGGAAGGAAACTGCATCCGCTAAAGTGTATTTCCCAAGATTGCGTAAGGGTTCAGCTACGAAGAAAAGTAACAGCGGCCACCCAGCCATCCATCCAGCTAAATAAATGATACCATCAAATCCGGAGAGTGCGACTAAGCCGCAAATGCCCAAAAAGCTGGCGGCGCTCATATAATCACCTGCCAAAGCAAAACCATTTTGCATGCCCGTGATGCTTCCGCCAGCCGTATAAAAATCTTCCGTGCTATTGGATCGTTTGGCTGCCCAATAAGTGACGCTCAGGGTTAACGCGATAAAAACAAAAAAGAGTCCAATGGCTACGGGGCCCGGATGGCCCAGGTGTTCAATGCCTTGAATGGTCATGGAAGTTACTCCTTATGAGAGCGCATCTCTTTGATGCGCACAATAGCTTGATCGTAATAGGTGTTGGACCAGTAAACGTAGATCAATGTGATGACCCAAACTGTCAAAAAAGTAGTAATACCCAACAGAATGCCTAAACTGAGTCCCGGCTTTACAAGTTGCCCAGCAAGCGGCTTATTAAAAGCGATTAGCACAATAAAAGTGCCAAATACGCACAAAAGGACGGCGGTGAGGAGGAGCGCTAAGCGTGAGCGCTTTTTTGAAAGTTGCTCAAGAGCTGCCACATGTTTTCCCAATAGATGCCTCCATATAACGCATTATGCATAAGTAACCCAAAGATCACCATCGGGGGGATTAAAAACGTCTTTTAGGAATGGGTCAAGGGAAAAAGGCAGTCCCCCCATTCGCCAGGATTAGAAGTCCTCTAAATTTAAATGTTTGAATTATTTAGAATTTCTCATCATAACGCCTGCATTTCTAATATTAGAAATACCTTTGTCATTTAAGTTGTTGTTAATGAGGGGCGGTTTGCCCAAATTTAGGGTCTAATTGGCTGGGGCGGAAGGATTCGAACCCTCGGATGGCGGGACCAAAACCCGCTGCCTTACCACTTGGCGACGCCCCAACGTAAGGAATGCCCCTAACTAACATGATTTATTTCTATAAGGCAAGCGATTCGTGAAAGAGAAATGATA
>CANLAL010000017.1 GCA_947488045.1 Alphaproteobacteria bacterium | reverse complement strand
TAAAATGTTTCAATTAAATTTCGTATTTGAAGCACAGACTCAGTCTGATTAATCGAAACGCGAAATTCAGCAGATCCGGCAAGTCCCTTGCTATACCACCCTATGTGTTTGCGTGCAATCATTTTTCCTGCATGCTCTCCATGATGAGAGAGCATGTCTTCAAAATGCTCCATCACGCAATGCATTTGCTCAAACAAAGGGGGGTCAGCTAACTGTTCACCAGTACGTAAGTAGTGATCAGCTTGGTTTAAAAACCAAGGTTTGCCATATGCTCCTCTCCCTATCATAACGCCATCTGCACCTGATATTTCAAGAGCTTTCTTGGCGCATTCTACTGTCACAATATCGCCATTTACGATGACAGGAACCGAAACCGCTTCCTTCACCTGACGAACAAAATGCCAGTCCGCTTGACCACTATAGAGCTGACATCTCGTTCGCCCATGAATAGTAATCATCTTCACACCACACTCTTCAGCAATTCTTGCCAACCGTGGCGCATTCCGATTCGAATCATCCCAACCTGTGCGCATTTTAAGTGTCACAGGAAGATTCACAGCTTTCACTGTCGCTTCAATAATTCGTGCAGCATGAGATTCATCGCGCATTAACGCTGAACCGGCATGCCCATTTACAACCTTCTTTACAGGACATCCCATATTTATGTCAATAATATGTGCGCCTAAATCTTCATTTAATTTTGCAGCTTGGGCCATCACATGAGGCTCACATCCTGCAAGCTGTACAGACATTGGGAGCTCTTCAGCTGACCTTTGCGCCATTTTAAGTGATTGACGAGTCTGACGAATCATAGCCTGGCTAGCAATCATCTCTGAAACAACCAGCCCCACGCCCAATCGGCGCACAATACGTCGGAATGGCAGATCGGTCACACCAGACAGGGGTGCTAAAATCACATTTGATTCTAAATTTACTGATCCAATTTGTAATGCCATCTTCCGTTTCATCCATTGTCAAGGGTCACTATCCCTTTTATTATAGACACATCATAAGAGATTTGGCAGAAACTGCAACAGCATAATTGCGCTGATTTAGAGCAAAAAGGTATTTTTAGATGATTGTATTGGTGTTAGCATCAGGGCGGGGAAAACGGATGGGACTTGAAATGCCTAAACAATACGCTAAAATATCGGGCAGCCCCCTACTCAGTTGGACACTCGATGCATTAGCCGCATCTCAATTCATCACCCAGATTTTACCCGTAATTCATTCAGAAGATACAGTCTACTATAATCAATTAAAAGCACTCCCCGCCAAGTGCATTCCCCCAGTTTTTGGGGCAGACGAGCGTTTTCAATCTACTTTAAAAGGGCTTCAATCCATTGCCATCGATAACCCTGACTATGTCATGATTCATGATGGAGTAAGACCTTTTGTATCGCAGGATCTTATAAAACGCTTAGTCACTTCAGCAACAAAGGGAGGAAGCGCTCCAGCACTCCCCATTCAGGAAACTTTACGCAGAAAGACCGATGAAGAAGCGTTTACAGATGTAGACCGCACACAATTTTATCGCATACAAACACCCCAAGTCTTTCCCTTTAATGCACTTCTGGACGCTTTTGAGCGATTTATGAATGAAAACCCCTTCCCTCCGACCGATGACGCTGGCATATATAGTTGGGCCGGATATCCTCTCACTTATGTGGAGGGATGCCCAATTAACATTAAGGTTACAACACCAGCTGATATCGCATTTTGCGAAAGAGTTCTTAAATGATTCAAGATATACGGACAGGTTTTGGTTTCGATGTCCACAAACTCATACCTGGTGACGGCCTATGGCTAGGTGGTGTGTTCATCCCCTGCTCGCATTCACTCTTAGGGCACTCAGATGCAGATGCCCTTCTTCATGCCCTTTGTGACGCTATTTTTGGAACTATAAATGGCGGCGATATAGGGCAACACTTTCCCCCTACAGATCCACAGTGGGCAGATCGACCTTCCAAATACTTTGTGGAATATGCGATGAACATGTTACGAAAAGCAGGGGGAACGCTGATCAATGCAGATACATTGATCATCAGCGAAACACCAAAAATCAACCCTCACAGAAAAGCATTACAAGTCAGCATTGCTCAATTGCTGCACCTTCCCCTTGAAAGAGTTAATATTAAAGCCACTACAACAGAAACTCTTGGCTTTACGGGACGCAAAGAAGGGCTAGCCGCGCAAGCTCAAGTCAGCGTGCATATGGGCACATTGAATGTCTAAAGACTCTAAAATAAAAAATTATTTTGAACTGGGGCTCTTGACTTTAGGTGGCAGCGGCCTAATTCCATTCGCACCAGGAACATGGGGTTCAATTCTCGCCTTTATAATGGTGGCATTCATATATCCTCCCTATTTCCTTTGGGTATTGTTTGGGTTGATTATGGTTTTTATGCCTTTAAGTGTATTTGTCATTAAAAATCATCTCGAAACTGCGAAATTACCCATAAAAGACCCGCAATATATTGTCGTTGATGAGGCTATTGGTTTATGGATCGCTCTATTGGCTTCTCATGGCAGATGGCCATGGATGCTTAGCGCATTGATTCTTTTTCGTGTACTTGATATTTACAAGCCAGGACTCATTGGCACCATTGACTCTCTCAAAGGTATGACACCGCTAATGCGTGCCTGGCTTGTCATGGCAGATGACATTCTTGCTGGGATTATCACCGCAGGCATCCTGACATTAGGTTGGACTTTGAAAATAATCTTTAGTTATTAAAAGAATGAAACACATGACTTATCGTTGACACCACAACACCTCTCCCTTAGGGTGAATTATTGTAAAACCCACGGGTGCTTTATGGTCTTTTTTGAAAAAAATATCACATCCAAAAAGACGACGTACTGCAAGAATCATTGCAAAAAAATCTTATGTCCATTTTGTTGCTAGCAATACGCTAGCAACCCACACCCTCTCAAATTGCAATTGAATCAAATTTTAGGTCACTCTTCACGGAGGATACCATGTGCGCCACCCATTCTTCTTCATTTAAGCTTACTACAGGAAGCCTTTACTTAATGGCAATTTCCGTTGCAATTTTAGGCAGTTGGTTTGAAATTTCCTTTTTACAAGTTGCAGGCAAAATCATTTCAGATACTTTCATCAAGATTTTTAAATGTATCAGCCTTCCCCTCATCTCTCTTTCAATTATAGCAACATTAAGCCAATATCGCTTTCACCAGGGCATGGGACTTATTTGGAAAAAAACCTTACTCTACACCCTGGGCACTACTCTTATTGCCGCGAGCGTCTCAATGGTGCTGTATTGCTTGATTGGCCCCTCCAATGTGACTGACATGAACAATACAGGAACCTTCTCTTCAGAAACCTCTAGCAAACCACTCCATTACCTGAATCATATCAGCTCACTCATCCCCTCTCATATACTAGAACCTTTCATTGATCATCACGTTATTGGCGCCTTACTTATCAGTCTTGTTGTGGGGTTAGCAATTGGGTCCATGAAAGACGATGAAGGGAAAAATAGTATCGCTGCTTTTTTTAAGGGTACGCATGGTATTTTTCTCGTGATCACGGGATGGATTGTGAAAATTATTCCCATCGCACTGTTTGGATTTATCATCAGCTCTATCACTCAAATTAAGAGCGGAATGCATATACGCGGCCTAGGAGGCTACTTAACTGTGGTGATCCTGGCAAACGTGATTCAGGGACTAGTAATCTTACCACTTTGGTTACGCAGCAAAGGAATTGCACCCTATGCAACATTGAAAGCCGTTATGCCAGCATTAACCGTTGCATTCTTCTCCAAATCCTCCACGGGCACTCTGCCCATTACCATTGAAACAGCAGAAAAGAACTTAAAAATAAACCCAACACTCAGTCGATTTATTTTACCTCTTTGCACAACCATTAACATGAATGGATGCGCTGCCTTTATTTTTGCAACCGTTGTTTTTCTCATGCAAAACAATGGGATTGAATTAAGTTATATGAGTATGGTTTTATGGATCTTCATCGCAACATTAGCTGCAATTGGTAACGCAGGCGTCCCTATGGGGTGCTTCTTTCTCAGTGCAAGCTTACTCACGAGCATGGATGTGCCTATCACTCTTTTAGGCTTAATCTTACCCTTTTATAGTATTATTGACATGGTGGAAACATCCCTGAATGTTTGGTCAGATGTCTGTGTGACTCAGGTTATCGATCACGAAAGCAAGGCATGAATAGAAAAAGCTGGTGTAATTTAATGACACCAGCTTTTTCTAACGATAGAAGTATGAAAAATTTATTCAAAAACCTCTTCCCCATACCCATTTATATTAGGGGAGTGATCTTTATAACCCTTGGAGCGGTTTGCTTCTGTTGAGGGCAAGCGTGAGTAGACTTCTCTTTCAAATCGCCCTCCGGCCGTCAAGGAAATACGAATATTTGTTTTCTCATCAACAATCTCATTATGAGAATCATCAATGTAATATTCTCCTGAATATTGATTTAAGAGTTCAACAAAGTTTTTGACCTGACTGAGGAGGCGCCGAAAACGCACTCTTTCCTGATCATCAACAAATTCACTTTCGAGAGATTTCCAAAACGGAATATTAACCTCTTTATCGAAAGCGTCCAAGCTACTTTTAATAGAGTTCAACCCCATAAAAACGCGTCTTGAGTCATTGAGTTGGCTTTTAGTCAATGAGTCTTTAAAGGCTAACAAGCGTTGATATGCCTCTTCTTTCATGTCAACTAACGTTTGTAAATCCTCTTTTATTACAGCTCGCGCCTCTCTTGAAAGCGCGATTGAATCCCGTCGTGGGGGAACGGATACAGATTCTCTATCCTCATCCGCGTCAACTGATTCTTGTCTTGGCGGCGACTGATGTTTCATTCTCCGCCTTCCTTCTGACTGATATGAGTCCCCTCGATCAAGAGAGCGTTGAGATGCCAAACTCCCTCTTCTTCCTGTACCTTCAGCTACACTGGATTGACGAGAAACTGTACGTGGGGAGTCTTTGTGCTCTTCTATCTCCTCATCTTCCGACTCAAAGACATCATTGCTACCCTCGGGCAACACTGAAGGACGGCGGCTTGAGATCTTACTAGCACTTAACTCCAACTTCATTGCGTTCTCATCCTCTTCATCAGTAGAGTGATTTGGTGCAACAGAGCTTTCTCTTGACTCATCAGCCGTCCCACTTCCAACTTTTTCCCCCATATTTTCAAGGGTCCGCATCCACTCTTCGTCATTTCCCATAGATGCATTTTTCTCAGTTCCGGAAGGGTGTTTATAATCCCTTTCACCCTCTTCATCAGCTTTCGGAGGGGGGTTTTTGGGGGTCTGTGGTATTTCGGGACCTGAAGAAGAGTGCGTTAAAACACTCTTTGAAGTTTTTTCTAAGCTTACCCCAATGGCATCAGTCAATATTTTAGCGCTCTTACCTTTTATTATATCAACATATGACCCCACAATTGTATCATGCAACTCATTGATCGATCCCAGCACAGCTTTCTTTGTATCCTCAGAATCAGTCACTTCTTTTTTGATTCGGGACTCTAAAGCCCGCATAAGGGCAGTCCACCGAGCTAAATTTTCACAAAACTTTTCCAATTCCTGGGGTGGCGCTTTAGAAAAATCGCCCATAGATCGAATTTTTGATTGCATTCTTTTCGCATAATGAGCATGAAAGTTTGCAATGAAATGAATACGTCTATTTTGATTGGCCTGATTTTTTCTAAGTTTAATTTTCTCTTCATGAAGGGCTTCTGCCGAATGATCCACTTGCCACAGAGCACTTTTGATAGTGTGTAAAATGCCTGTTTTTCGGGGAGGATTTCTTTTTACGATTTCGCGTGCCTCCGCTTCTATCTCTGCATCAAGGGCAGAAAATTCGGCATTCAGTGGCTTCAAAGCTTCCTCCACATACACCTTGGCATCCCTTATTTTCTGCTTAAAGACACTCACATCATAAATATTTTCTGTACTCACCTGTTTTGATGTTTTGCTATCTTCCTTCGTTTTAGACTTTACGGAGACTCCAAAATCTTTTTTTACCTCTTCAGAAATATCTTCGAATTCACTTTCATGAAGCGAAGAGGCTGAAGAAGCTGACGGCTTGCCAGCATTCGCTAAAAACGAAAGGGAAAGACAAAGTGATGTGGATAAAAGAAGTAAACGTTGCATTTTTGACCTCATACCGATTAAACAATCATGGTAAATATAAGCCAAAGATGTGAAAATTTTATTAAAAATAACCGTGTGAATGTATGCGCGTCTAAGGAGTTTAGCGCACAATTACAAAGTCACATTTTTAATGGAGAAATTTTAGGTTAAATATAAAAACTGAGTCAATATAATGATCTGTTATGACATAAGTCATAACAGATACACATCCTGGCAAACGTTTACTTAACAGACTTTCCGGCTTCTTCACCTAGCTCTGCAGCCGAAATTTCGACAACAGGAGCGGCAACTTCAGCATGACTTGCAGATTGCCCAACAGGCTTTGCCTCAGTTTTCTGACTCTCAGAAGAAGGAACAGCTGTCGTTATTGGAGCATTGATTCCCGGCACAGCGAGAGACAATGGAGATCCATCCACATTAAACAACTCAATTTTAGTTGCATCAATAGCTTCCTTCATTTTTGACTGAATCGCACGCTGGCGAACGCCATTGGGCAATACTGAAGCCTTTGCTTTTTCGAAAGGCAATGGCTTGCTGGCACGAGCCCCCTCACGCTTAATAATATGGTATCCAAATGTTGATTTTACAGGGGTTTCTGTCACTTCCCCATCTTTGAGACTATCGAAAGCAACTTTAGTAAATTCTGGAATCAAATTTGAACGATTGAAATAATCTAAATCACCACCTCTTTTAGCTGTAGCATAATCCAGAGATTTCTTTTCAGCAATCTTTGCAAAGTCTTCACCACCTTTAATTTGAGCAATGATTTCCTTAGCTTCACTTTCCTCTTTTACAAGAATATGGCGTGCACGCACTTCCTGCTCTTCTTTAAAATCCTTTAAATAAGCTTCATATTCTTTTTTCAAACCTTCTTCAGACAGCGCTTCCTTTACATCGCCAAACAAATACATTTCACGCAATAAATTAAGTTCAATCTCTTGCTTGGCTTTTTTATAATCAACGGTTTGATCAATCTTCAGATCGCGCGCTTTTTTACTGACGGCCATTTGAAGAGCAAGACGCTGCAATGTAGATGAATAAAGCTGTGATTTGGGAATCTGCTTCTGATATTGCGGAGGAATTTTACGCATTTCTTCCGTCACGTCAAACATACGAATGGTCTGTCCGTCAACCCTACCTACAATGCGATTAGGATCGCTTTGACTGGATTCAGCTACTTTCGCATCTTGTACCTGATCTTCTATGGCCTGAGCTTGAAAGGCGCAAAGGCACATAAAAATTGCAATAAGTTCACGATTCATGCATTTCATTTGATTATTTTCCCCACTATTAATGGCATTAAAACTTAATGGTTCACTTTGCCCAATCACCTAAAATATGGCAACTGATTTTTGTGCTTGCTTTGAAGTGATAATTGACCTGATACATAATTATCGACAAAATGAATCAAGGCTTTATTCGCACAATGGCATCAACTAGCCCGTGAGTTCATCAAATATGAGATTTCCTGCATCCTTTCAAGTTATTCAGTTATGACAAAGGTGACTCTCTTCATTGCGACCTCGCAGGATGGATTTATCGCTGATCTTGACGGCGGCATTGATTGGCTACCTCAGCCTTCTGAAGAAATTGGGGATTTTGGTTATCAAAACTTGATCGATGACATTTCTATGATCTTCATGGGGCACAAAAGTTATCGACAAATTTTAACCTTTGGTGATTGGGCATGGCCAGAGAAGAAAACTTACGTTTTCACGTCTCAAAACCTTAAAGAAACATCTTATGATGTTACCTTTGTGAATCAGAATATAACATCTTTTATGAATAAAATAAGATCAGAAAAGGCCAATGAGAATATTTGGTTGCTGGGGGGCGCTGAACTTGCAAAAAGCTTTTCAGATTGTTCTCAAATTGACGAATATATTATTACAATCATCCCCGTCAACTTGGGTGCAGGCATTAAACTTGATTTAGATTACAGTCAATTTATTCAGACAGATGAAATAAGCCTTGATGGAATTGTTCAAAAAACGTTCATCAAACGCCAAATTCAAAGCGATATAGCTGCCCTTCATTAAGCCATACCCCAGGCCTTACCCCAAGAGCTCCCAGATGGAGCTCATCAAATATTCATAAATCCTTAATATCAGACTGTTAGAAAAGAAAATGTTGTCTAAATGATGTGCCTCGCAGTAACATAGGTGGATTTTATTAAAACTTGAGGGAATAATGTTTACAGCACTTGCTCGGAAATTCTTAGGCTCTGCTAATGATCGCGCTATCAAAAAATTAGGAAAAACAGTCCAAGCTATTGGAGAGTTAGAACCCTCATTTTCTGCATTAAGTGATGATGCACTCAAAAATAAGACCAATGAATTCCGACATCGTCTTGCCTCAGGCGAAACATTGGACGACCTTTTGGTTGAAGCTTTTGCGACTGTTCGTGAAGCTTCCAAGCGCGTTCTTGGCATGCGTCCTTTCGATGTTCAACTTGTAGGCGGTATCATTCTTCATCGCGGAATGATTTCGGAAATGCGCACGGGTGAAGGAAAAACGCTGGTCTCAACTTTGCCGGCCTATTTAAATGGCTTATCCGGCAAGGGCGTACATATCGTGACAGTCAATGACTATTTGGCTCAACGTGACTCTGCTCAAATGGGAAAACTACACTCATTTTTAGGACTCTCTGTTGGTTGCATCACTCATAATGTGAGTGACCATGATCGCAGTCGTGCATATATGTGTGATATCACCTATGCCACCAACAACGAGTTGGGATTTGATTACCTGCGCGACAATATGAAGTTTTCCTTTGAGGAGATGGTCCAGCGCCCCTTCAATTTTGCTATTGTGGACGAAGTAGACAGCATCCTAATTGATGAAGCGCGCACACCACTCATTATCTCCGGCCCTGCTGAAGATTCTTCAGATCTTTACACAACCGTAAATGCAATCATCCCTCAACTCGTTGCAACAGATTATGAAAAAGATGAAAAAAATCGTTCTGTCTTGCTTACAGAAGAAGGCACTGAGCATGTGGAACAGCTTCTATCCCAAGCTGGAATTTTGCAAAGCCCCAATCTTTACGATGCCTCCAACACCATGTTGGTACACCACGTTAACCAAGCGCTTCGGGCACATCAGCTGTTTAGCCGTGACACAGATTACATTGTCAAAGACAATAAAGTTATTATTATTGATGAGTTTACAGGCCGTATGATGGACGGTCGCCGTTACTCAGAAGGCTTACATCAAGCATTAGAAGCCAAAGAGAAGGTGAAGATTCAGGTTGAAAATCAAACCTTAGCCTCCATTACCTTCCAAAACTACTTTAGACTTTATCCAAAACTCTCAGGCATGACAGGGACGGCACTCACAGAAGCTGCAGAGTTTAATGATATTTATAAGCTTGAAGTTTTGGATGTCCCCACCAATGTTCCTTGCATTCGTTTGGATAATGATGATGAAGTTTATCGCACAGCGCGCGAGAAATACGAAGCTATCGTGGCACTTATTAAAGAATGCCAAGCCCGCAAGCAACCCGTTTTGGTTGGTACAGTGAGTATTGAAAGATCTGAAATGCTCGCTGAGATTCTCAAAAAGAATAATATCGACCACAAAGTCCTCAATGCCCGATATCATGAGCAAGAAGCTCTCATCATTGCACAAGCAGGCTTTCCTGGTGCCGTTACCATTGCCACCAATATGGCAGGCCGGGGTACAGATATTCAACTGGGCGGAAATTTTGATATGCGCATGGGCCTCGAGGCAGCAAAAAACCCTGCATTAGCAGAGGATGAAAAAGCCTATAAAGCCATGGAAGAAACTGTTCGTTCGGAAATTAAAGCCGCATCAGAAATTGTTCTCAAAGCTGGCGGGCTTTACGTCATCGGCACAGAACGCCATGAAAGCCGGCGCATTGACAATCAGCTGCGGGGCCGCGCAGGCCGCCAAGGTGACCCCGGCGCCTCAAAGTTCTTCCTTTCTTTAGAAGATGACTTAATGCGCATTTTCGGCTCCGACCGTCTAGATAGCATGTTGCAACGCCTTGGCCTAGAAGAAGGAGAGGCCATTGCCCATTCTTGGATTAACAAAGCACTCATGAGGGCGCAAAGAAAAGTTGAAGCCAGAAACTATGATATCCGCAAGCAGTTGCTCAAATTTGATGACGTAATGAATGATCAGCGTAAAGTTGTCTACGATCAACGGAAACAGATTATTACGGGCAAGCAGTTGAACGATGCTGTTGTTGATATGCGTCATGAGGTCATTGAATTATTAGTCGATCGATATGCACCTGAGGACTCTGACCATGAAGAATGGGATATTAAGACACTTCAAGTTGAATGCTTGCGTGTTCTTGCTATTGAGCCCCCATTAAAGGAATGGGTTGAAAAAGATGACATCTCCCCTATCGGATTACGTGATCGACTCATGGATGCATCCGATGCACATATGCAGACTTTATTACAAAATCATGGTGAGCAAACCTTACATCAAGCACAACAATCGCTCATGCTCCGGCATCTAGATCACGCATGGAAAGAACATCTCTTATCACTTGATCATTTACGTCAAGGCATTAACTTACGCGCATATGGTCAAAAAGATCCACTTCATGAGTATAAGCATGAAGCATTTAATTTATTCAATGTGATGATGGCAATTTTAAGGGAAAACATTACTTCAAGCCTTTCTCATGCCCAGTTCAGTGAACCAGAAAATGAAGATGCTGCACCTTTTTCATTTAAAGAAGAGTTAACGCCCGAACTCATGGAAAGACTTGGTGAATTTTTTGGTGGCAATCTCTCCCCTGAAGAAGCCAAGCAAATTGAGGCGATGAAAGAGCATTTTCTCAAATCCGTGGCGGCAACAGGGGAACCCGCGTCTGATACCTTAGAAGACGCCCTGCCCGCTCAGCCAAAGAAAAAAGCACTCTCTAAAAGCAAAAAAAAGGAACCTGAAGCATTAGAGGATCAGTCCATTTCCCCAAAAAGCTCTTCCAAAAAAACTTCACCGCAGAAAAAGAATGCAGAGGAAACTGAAACGGCTGCATCTGAAGGAATAAACTTAAGGCGTAATGACCCCTGCTATTGTGGCTCAGGATTGAAGTATAAACATTGCCACGGAAGCGTTATTTAAAAATTAAGAACACACTTAAGCGCTCATGATTTTTTTAACGCCGTTTATTGTAAACCGCTAAAATGTGGTTCAGAGTATAACTATGATTTAAACAGGAAAGCTCTTATGATCAAAATACTTAAGCCAGCCCTTCTAGGGGCGTTGATTATCGTGTTTTTTTCAACACTTACACAGGCTAAAAAGGGGCTGCTTGGTAGCAGCACAAAACAGCATGAAGCAGTGAAAGAACCTAAGGATCAAAATTCATCTACCTCATTGAATGACCCAGCTGCCAACGAATTGCCAGAAGATATAATCTTTGGTTCTCTAGATGCACCGCTGGATGTGATTGTATATGGTGCCTTTACGTGCTCTCACTGTGCACAGTTTCACTTAGACATTATTCCGCTTCTAAAAAAAGATTATGTGCATACAGGTAAGATACGCCTTATTACGCGTGACTTTCCCATGGATAAAGCCAGCCTTGCAGCCACAGTAATCGCCAGATCAGGCAACAGAGAAACCTATTTACGCTTAGCACACATTTTTTTTCAAAAGCATGAGTCCATTATAGACCACAAGAGTCCCCTAGATTATATCAAGCAAATTGCTGTCGATGCAGGAATGAGCAGAGAGCAAGTTGATAGAGCTCTTGCTGACAAGGCCCTCGAGGATAAGGTATTAAATGGTGTCGTGTATGCACTAAATAATTACAAAATTGAGGCAACACCTACAGTTATTGTGGGAAAAACTGTCATTAATTACGCGCCTGAGTATGATGAATTGCAGGAAACTATTGGAAAAGAGATTAAAAATATTCACAAATCCAATGCTTCTCGTTGACCAAATTTAAACGAACTCTGTGCTAAGACTATAAAAAAGTAGCGTCATGGGGGAAGCCTTTTCGTCATATTCTTTACAGACCTAAACTGGTCGTGTGTCGCTATCTTTAAATATAACAATATTATTAGGATGACGCACATGAAAATGACCATCTCTCACAAGAGGACACTCTTGTCCTGCGCACTATTTGCACAAATATTTACCGCCACAGCCTCTTTCTCCATGTTTGGGGATGAGAATCAAGCCCCAAAAACGCCGCCTTGCTCACGTGCCTCAAAACTCAGGATGGACGCAAGCCCCGCAAGACCCGCCAAAGAGTCAGCCCCTGCCAAAACACCTACAACACCACGTCGAATTTTAAGACCTTTAGGCAATAGCATGAACCCGGCGCAACCTTGCGCATCCAATGCGCACAGCGCGACTGCTGATGCCGCAATGTCAGAGGCGTGCAGCTCGGGTACATTTTCACCTGCCCACTTGAGTCCTCTTCCCCCCGCTCCGAGCCCCTTGCCCTTATTCCCTGATTTTGCTGAAGTCACAGAAGCTCAAATAGCACACCAATTACATGTGGTAATTGAGTATCTTCATACTCATTTTTTTGAGAATGCACATACACTCATTCCTCCTCACGCAACTTTAACACAGACAGCTTTGACCCATGTGCTGATGCTAAACTGGGATGCCTTTCAACTCGAAACACCACAAATGCTCATGAATCTAGCTGCAAATCCACAAGTTCAACAGGCATTTTTAAATACGCTTGCTTTTGAATTGCAACATAATCCCCATATGCTCGCGGAGTTAACTCAAGGTCATCATGCAGCACATGAACAGGCCAGCGAAGATGAAGGCGCTTCAGCGTCAGCAGCTCCAGACACAGAGGATGACTCTTCTCTTGAAGCAAGCCTTCAAAACCTCGCCTACCAGTCCACAGAACTGGCAACAACCGTTCTATCCGTGATGACGGTGTGGATGCTTAACAATCCGGCTGACAGCGTGACAGAGGCCACTGAAGAGCTTCTTCATAGGGCCTTTGGTTCACGGTCTGGATTTAATTTCTTCATGTAATCTTTATCTTTAAAATACGAATGAACACCAATAAACCCCGGTCCTTAAAAAGCTGGGGTTTTATTTTACCAGCGATTCTTCCCTTACATCGTTGGCTAATTAATCATTATTTAATCAAAAATAAGCATCCTACAGGTAGTATATTCAAACGGAGAAACAAAATGCGTCGTTGTATTTTTTATTTTTCAGCATTGCTGATGGCCACCACCTATATGAGCATGCCTGTATCCGGCCAACCAAAGAGCCCTGCCACGACGCAATCCCAAGCGCAAAATGATGAAGCGTTAGAAAAGCTTATCCAAAATCATATCAAAAAGGGCCGCGCAAAAAAAATTCAATCTGGAATTACAGCTTTGTTGGAAGACCCTTCATTTAAAGCCCTTCCACTAGCATCCAAAACAAAAGTTGTGACCGTTTTGTTGCCTCAGTATATTGCAAAAATTGACCCAAAAATGTCCAGCTACAAAGGCATCACAACGGCTTTGAAAAGTGCAGAGTCGTCTCTTAAGAAGTCAGTCTCCCTTCCAGTCCAAGCTAAGCAAAACACCGCGCCGAAAGAATCTGGCGGTATTGTAGGCATTGCAGCCGACCCCAAGTCCATCAAGCGTGAGACCACAGCTCAAGTGGCAAAGGCTGCCTCCCCCACCCTCTTTGCAGCCCCATCGTCTGCGGCTCGGCCAACAACCCCACCTGCTACCACGCCAGTAATGCCACCTGCAGCGGATCCAAAAGCAAAAACTTCGACTCCATCTGCACCTCCTCCAGCTCCACCACCTCCAGCTCCACCACCGCCCCCCCCTTCAACAGCAACAGCTTCGGATAAAACCACTACTTCATCACCAACAGATTGGTACAGATTATATTCACCCAGCACTTTCCCTAAAGGTGTTACACCCAAGGGATCCACGGTGACTACTTCGGGTGGAACCCCCACTTCAGCAACAGTTGCCCCCACCTCTGCTACTTCATCAGCAACACCTCTGGGTGGAACCGTCACGTCAACAACAAAAGCAGCAACAGCAACACCTTCACTCAAAGGATCTCCAGTGTCTACTCCTACGGTCAAAAGTTATGATGCAACAACCCCTGTGAAAGAGTTTGACCCTAGAATCGCTCAGAAAGCAGAAATTGGGGATCGTTTAGACGCTGGTTTGAGTGAAATATTAGCCCCTATAGACATAGGGGAGACTGGTAAAAGACAAGAAGCAGCTGCTTTATTCTATAATCAGCAAATAAGTACACATGCAATGACTGCTAATTCACTAAAAAAGAGAATAGAGGATCGCGTTACCTCCTTTCTTCACCTTCAAGTGCTACAAATTATAATTACTCATGCAGCAGCAGACTCATTAACTGGAGACCAGAAAAATGCACTGCTTAATGGAGGTGATGTAACCGTATCACCTTTAGTGAGGAGAAAGACTGGTCTTACAAAAATTGTAGTTGACGCTAAAGGAGTACCGGAGGTTAAAAAACAACTAGAATCAGACAGAGCTAAATTGGCCCAACGCAGTCATGAAGCTCTTGCGACCCACTATGCCACAGTAAAGGATGTGCATGCGGCTATGCGTGCACATATTCAACATTTACAGGTTAATCCTCCTTCAGAGCCGAAACATCAAGAAGCAGTTACTGCAATGCATACTCTTCACCAGGAAATTACTAAAACACTCGCCTTTGATATCAATGCCTCAAGCAAAAAAGATAATGCCACTCATAAGACGGAGGTTGAGGCTCATCTCGCGCAAGTGACCACCCACATTAGTGCACTGCAAGCAAACCAAGCCACTCATTTGGCTTCAGTCACCCCGGGTCACCCCTTGCACCCACTTGCGCAGCAGCATGAGCATTTGGTCAACGCCCTCACGGCCCATAGGGACTTGGTGCAGCACCATGTGGATAACCACGTGATGCACGTGCCTACAACCCCTTAAAGGGAATAGCATGAGGGAAAGCACCTCTCATAGCATCCCCGTCTTGACCTCAAGGTATAGATGAGATGCTGCCTGACTCTTTCCACGTCATCCTGAACTTGTTCTTGGGTGACGTGGCTCAACCTTTGTCATCCCGGACTTGATCCGGGATCTCTTCAAAAATAAGCACAAGATTCCGGGTCGAGCCCGGAATGACAGTGCAGTATGTCATCCTGAACGCGTTTCAGGATCTCACGCCCTACCTTTGTCATCCCGGACTTGATCCGGGATCTCAGGGGGCATCCACACAAGATTCCGGTTCAAAGCCCGGAATGACAGTGCAATATGTCATCCTAAACTTGATTCAGGATCTCAGGCCCTACCTTTGTCATCCTGAACGCGTTTCAGGATCTCCTCAAAAGTCCACACAAGATTCCGGGCAAGCCCAGAATGACAATCATGAGAGAGTCAAAAACGCCCAGACTGCATATAAAAGCAATGCCTTTTGAAGTATTTCTTACTCTGTACTCTTGAATTCGAGTATATTAATGCTATATGACTTCACTTTTTATTTAAAAATATTAAAACTTCTTTCCTTATTCAAATAATTGTTATCTAATTAAGCAATAACCAGTCTATTTTTAAAAAGGAGAATAAAAATGAATCATCCTGTTTTTTACATTTCAGCTTTATTATTAGCCACCAGCTGCATGAGCACAAACACTTTGGCCCAAATAGGCTCCCCCGCCCATGCCAGCACGCAAAAATCTGCCACAATCGACGAAGCTAAACGGAGTCGGGAGGCCATCGCTGAGCATCAAAAAACCACGCAAGAAGCTCATAATGGCCTGATGGAGCACATTGCACACCTGGGTGATCATGCGGCTGATCCCGCCCATAAAAAGCTAGCAAAAGAGATTTTCCCTCTTCACAAAGATATTCAAAAAACACTCACGTTTGATATCAATGCGTCACAGGCTAAAAATAAAACCGCCCATTTGCAAGAGATGACAAATCACCTGAACAACTTGAGCGCGCACGTTGATGCCCTCCACAAAAACCACACCAAACACTTATCTGCGGTTACACTCGGGCATCCTTTGCATACCCTTTCCAAAAAGTATGAAAATTTAGTGGATGACTTAACCGCGCATAAAGAAATGGTGCAAAATCACGTGGAAAACCGCATGATGCATGTGAAACAACCCACCTCTTAAGGCCTTTAACTACCCCTTTTTCAAGGGTAATTTCACCTGAATGTGGAGCTCCTTTAAGCGCTCCACACCCACAGGAGCCGGGGCTTGCATCAGCAGGTCCTGTGCCTGTTGGGTCAAGGGGAAGGCAATCACCTCTCGAATATTGGGCTCATCTGCCAGCATCATGACAATACGGTCTACGCCAGGGGCAGACCCACCATGGGGCGGCGCCCCAAACTTAAAGGCGTTGAGCAAGCCACCAAAGCGCTCTTCCACCTCTTCCTTAGGGTAACCAGCAATATCAAAGGCTTTATACATCACTTCTGGCAAGTGGTTTCGAATGGCGCCACTGGAAAGTTCAATGCCATTACAAACAATGTCATACTGATAGGCTTTAATATGGAGCGGGTCCATCGTGTTTAACGCCTCAAGTCCACCTTGTGGCATGGAAAAAGGGTTGTGAGAAAAGTCGACCTTCTTCAAATCCTCATTCCACTCATACATGGGGAAGTCAACAATCCAACAGAATTGGAACGCATTCTTATCCAAAAGCCCCAAATCCTCACCTAATTTTTTGCGCACAGCGCCTGCAAATTTTGCGGCCGTGAGTTCAGGACCACATACGAAAAACACGCTATCTCCTGCGCCGACTTTTGCAAGATTGCGCAAAGTGTTCAAACGATCTTCAGGTAAAAACTTCGCAATGGGGCCTTTAGCGCCCTCTTCCGTAAAGGTAATGTAACCAAGGCCTGCTGCCCCCTCACCCCGTGCCCAATCATTGAACTTGTCAAAGAAACTGCGGGGTTGAGTCGCTGTTCCTAAAGCAGGGATAGCGCGCACGATGCTGCCTGAGTCAATGGCCTGGGCAAATACACTAAAATCAGAGCCCTTAAAAACCTCTGTCACATCCGCAATGATCAGCGGGTTACGCAGATCCGGTTTGTCAGAGCCATATTTAAGCATAGACTCATCAAAAGGAATGCGCACGAAAGGATACGGTGAAACAGTCCGTCCCTTAGAAAATTCCTCGAAAACCCCATGCAACACAGGTTCAATAGCCGCAAAAACATCGTCCTGCGTGACGAATGACATTTCAAAGTCCAGCTGATAAAATTCACCGGGAGAACGATCAGCCCGGGCATCTTCATCTCTAAAGCAAGGTGCGATTTGAAAGTATTTATCAAAACCAGCCACCATCAACAATTGCTTAAACTGTTGTGGAGCCTGAGGCAGCGCATAAAAATGCCCCGGGTGAACTCGGCTTGGCACCAAGTAATCCCGCGCACCTTCAGGTGAGCTAGACGTCAAAATAGGCGTTTGAAATTCCATAAAACCAGAATCAATCATCCTGCGGCGTAAAGACGAAATCACTTGGCTGCGTAGCACGATGTTCTCATGGAGCTTTTCACGGCGCAGGTCTAAAAACCGATAACGCAACCGGGTTTCTTCAGGAAAGTCAGCAGAACTATTGACTTGAATAGGAAGCATTTGCGCCACTGAAAGAACTTCTGCATGCTCAACGACCAATTCCACATCCCCTGTGGGCATTTTGGAATTTTTGGTATCGTTGGAGCGTTCCACAATCTTACCGGTGCAACAGATGACTGACTCGTTCTTCACAGCCTCAAGAATGGGGAAACAGGCACTATCCGTATCCACAACACACTGCATCAGGCCATTGTGGTCACGTAAATCCACAAACAAAAGGTTTCCATGATCGCGCTTACGGTGAACCCATCCAGAAATTTTGACAGTTTCTCCCGCATGGGATTGACGCAATTGACCGCAGTGGTGTGTTCTATATGTGTGCATGTTTAACTCTTGTCTTAATAAGGGGTTCTTGATCCTGAATATCTGATTTTTAAACAAATGGCTAGAACAGATCTCATTGTCCCGTTTGAAAATCGTCATAGGAAAAATGAATAGCTCTCAAATTGCCCCCTTAATCCCAATGAAAAACCAAGCTGAAACGATCACAGGCAAGCGAAATGTTCATATGTGTGGTGTTCACGTTGCACTATTTTCATTGCAACCCCTTTTGCCATATGGCTTGAAAGAAATCCAAACGAAGGTTTTTAAAATTTGCTTTTTACAGGGGCATTTTGCTATTATTAAGTCATTAGAAACATTAAAAAAGGAATTTTAACCATGTCTCATTTTCATGTCTTTCCCCCTTCACTAGATTATTGTGTGTCAACCGAACGACCGCGTGTCATCCTGAACGTGTTTCAGGACCTCAAGCCTCACCTTTGTCATCCTGAACTTAATTCAGGATCTCAAAAAGAATATTAAGCCTTCAAATCATGGATATCCATTGTACATAGGGATATCCATTCCAAACCCGCTAAAAACAAGGAAAGTATATGCAAAAAAAAATAAAATACGAAAATGATATCCATTGGCTTGTATGCCAGTCTACACAAGGAAAAAATCGGGATATCCATGGGATATCCAGGATATCCCTCTGCAACAACACAAAAGGGAGGTAAAAGTGACAGAAAAATGGCATAAGGAACCTATTGAATTATTTAATGAAACCGTCATCACGATTCCAACCTTTCGGAAGAACAACCTTGACAAAATGGGGCATATCCCTGAACTTAAGAACATGTATTTATGGATTGAAACCACTGCTCAGCTTGAGGCTTATATAAAGCCTCTTCTCGATGCGGCGCAAAGCCGCCCTATCAATCTTGCTGTGGACACTGAATTTATCCGCGAAAACACATATTTCTCTCAATTATGTTTGATTCAGCTGGCATGGGAAAATCATGTGGCGCTTATTGATCCCATTGCTTTAAACGGACAGCTAGAGCCGCTTAGAGCAGTTTTTACCCATAAAAATATCCTTAAAATTCTTCACTCCGGAAGGCAAGATTTGGAAATTTTTTGGTTGGTATTTAAGGAACTTCCTAAACCTTTATATGATACACAGATTGCTGCCATGGTTTGTGGATACGGAGAATCCATTGCTTACAATCTTTTGGTGGAGCACCTGCTTAAAATCCCTTTGGATAAAGCATCTCGATTGACGGATTGGAGTAAGCGCCCCCTAAATGAAGAACAATGCAAATATGCCATGGCAGATGTCACACATTTGCTTCATGTATACGCCCTCTTGCAGGCCCGTATTGATGAAACGGGTCGAAACTTATGGATCGAGGAGGAAATAGCAGAGCTCCTTAACCCTGCCCTTTACGAACCGACTCCAGAGCTTGCATGGCAAAAAATCCGGGCCAATCGTCTCAAACCCAAATCCATCGAAGCGCTCAAGGTCATGGCCACTTATCGAGAGCAACAAGCTATTGCACGGGACGTGCCAAAGTCTCGGCTTATTAAAGATGAAGTACTGGTTGACCTTGCCACCCATTTGCCAGAATCCATGGATCAACTCAAACGTATGAGAGGCCTTCCTCCTAGCATGCGTACTAATCCTTTCATCAGCCACCTCTTGCAACTTATCGTCCAAGTTAAAAAGTCATCTGAACCTAGTGTTCAAAAGGATTTTATCCAAGATCGTATCCTTCCCCACCGTTATGAGGGCCTTTTGGATTTATTGCGCATGCTTTTGAAGATTGTCAGTGAGCAAGAGGGTGTTGCACCCAAGCTGTTGGCAAATCGTAATGATTTGGAACAATTGATTATTCACACCCTTGAAGGGGTCACACCTCAGTTTGACCACCCTCTGCTAGAAGGTTGGCGCTTTGAATTGTTTGGTAATCAGGCTCAAAAAGTTATTTTAGGCCAGGAAGGTCTTTATTGGAACAATGGCCGCATCAGTTGCCGCATGTAATGTGAAGAAAGGAGACTGTTATGCGTCCACTTAAGGCCACTTTCTCAACGGCCAATTTAATAAATAATCTTGCCATTATTCGCGCACAAGCCCCTCATTCTAAAATTGTTGCCATGATAAAAGCAAATGCGTATGGCCATGGCCTTTGCGCAGTAGCTGAACGTTTGCAAGGAAAAGTTGAAATGATGGGAGTGGCCTCCATTGACGAAGCCCTCACCTTACGTGCTCAGGGGATTAAAACCCCCGTCTTACTAATGGAAGGTATCTTTTCTCCAAAAGAAATCAATTTGGCCATTCAAAATAACCTTCATCTTGTCGTACATGATCTATCTCAAGTTGCTTGGCTTGAGGAATCAAATTTATCGGCCCCTATCCATATCTGGCTTAAAATTGATACAGGTATGGGGCGTCTCGGTTTTTTGCCTT
>CANLAL010000016.1 GCA_947488045.1 Alphaproteobacteria bacterium | reverse complement strand
CTGGAGCGGATGAGGGGAATCGAACCCCCGTCGTAAGCTTGGGAAGCTTCTGCTCTACCATTGAGCTACACCCGCTTTGACAGACAAGCTGTAAGGGTTTATAGAATGTTTATGCCCATTCTTCAAGAACCTTATAGCGTGTGATGATGACAGATTATAAAAACACCGTTTTTTTGCCTCAAACCTCATTTTCCATGAAGGCAGGCCTTGCTCAGTTAGAACCACAAATTCTTGCCTATTGGAAAGAGCTTGGCCTATACGAACGCTTGCGGGTGGATCGCAAGGGCCAAGAGAAATTTATTCTTCATGATGGCCCTCCCTATGCCAATGGCCATTTACACATGGGACACGCCTTAAACAAAACTTTGAAGGATGTAGTCTTGCGCTCCCAAGGTATGTTAGGAAAAGATGCCCCCTTCATTCCAGGATGGGATTGTCATGGCCTGCCTATTGAGGCAAAGGTTGAGGAAACATACCGCGCCAAAAAAATCACAAAAGATCAAGTACCCGTTCTTGAGTTTCGTAAGGAATGCAGATCTTATGCTGCCCATTGGATGGCTATTCAAAATCAAGAGTTTCAACGGTTAGGTTGTTTGGGGCGATGGAATAAGCCCTATTCCACCATGGATTATACAGCAGAGGCTCAAATTATTCGAGAGATGGGGACTATTCTGGCCAATGGATCACTTTATTTGGGGATTCGTCCTATTATGTGGTCTGTAGTGGAAAAGACAGCATTGGCTGAGGCAGAAATTGAATATCATGATCACACATCCACCTCTATTTATTTGGGATTCCCCATTGAAAAAACTCCCCTTGCGGACTTAGAGGGCGCTCAAGTCATCATTTGGACCACCACAGTATGGACCATCCCTGCCAATCGGGCCATTGCCTACGGGTCAGAGATGACCTATGCACTTGTTCAGACGGAACGGGGACGTTTTGTGGTGGCTTCTGATCTTTTAGCATCTGCGCTATCAAAGTTAGGAGCCATAGAACACCAGATTATAAAAACATTTATTGGATCAGAACTCGCAGGGATCGTGTGCCGTCATCCTTTGGCGGGGCAGGGGTATGATTTCCCAGTTCCCTTGCTGCCCGCAGAGCATGTGACAACAGAAGCAGGAACTGGATTTGTCCATACAGCGCCAGGCCATGGTGTGGAAGACTTTGCTGTGGGTAAGGCCCATGGGCTAGAGGTTCCTTATACTGTTCAAGATGATGGGCTTTATGCACCAACCGTTCCTCTTTTTGCGGGAACACACGTGTTCAAGGCAAGTGAAAATGTTTTGCCCGTTTTAAAAGATACGGGTTATTTATGGTCCCAAGAAACCGTCACGCACAGTTATCCACATTCTTGGCGATCTAAGGCGCCCCTTATTTATCGCACAACGCCACAATGGTTTATCAGTATGGACAAAACTGGTCTGCGTGATAAAGCTTTAGCGGAAATTGCAAAAGTGCATTGGTATCCCGCAACAGGAGCCAATCGAATTGGCGCAATGGTTGAAGGACGGCCCGATTGGTGCGTCTCAAGGCAGAGGTCATGGGGCACACCCATTCCTGTTTTTATCCACAAGTTGACACGGCAGCCCTTAGTGGATGCAATTATTATTGAACGCATTGCGCAAGCTGTGGAAAAGGAGGGAGCCGATGTGTGGTTTGATGGGCCCGAAACACGCTTTTTGGCCCCTGAATACAACCCTCAGGATTATGAAGCAGTTCAAGATATTGTTGATGTGTGGTTTGATGCAGGGTCTAGTCACTCTTTTGTCTTGAGCAAAGAGCCCGAACAGGCTTGGCCAGCTGATCTTTACTTAGAGGGCTCTGACCAGCATCGAGGATGGTTCCAATCTTCCCTCTTGGTGGCCTGTTGCACTAAGGGGTCTGCTCCTTATCGCAATGTGTTGACTCATGGATTTTTGGTGGATGAACATGGCAGAAAAATGTCCAAATCTTTGGGTAATACGGTCAATCTTGAGGATGTGGTAAAAAATCATGGAGCAGACATTCTTAGATTGTGGGTAACCTCTTCTGACTATACTCAAGATCTGCGCATTGGTCCGGCTATCTTGAAACAACAAGAAGATGTGTATCGTCGTTTGCGCAATACTTTTCGGTACCTTTTGGGTAGCCTGGGAATGGCCTCCATAGATCCTGTGGCGCACGACCAGCTGCCAGAATTAGAACAATGGGTTTTAAGCCGTCTTGCGGGATTGGACCTACTGCAGCGGCGCTGCCATGATCAGTTTGATTACCAACAGTTGATCACTCAAATTCACACATTCTGCTCTACTGATCTGTCTGCATTTTATTTTGATCTGCGAAAAGATAGCCTATATTGCGATGGGATCAATAGCCTGGAACGGCGCAGTGTGCTCACCGTGCTTGACCATACTTTCCGGTGCTTAGTGACTTGGCTTGCGCCTATATTATGTTTTACCACGGAAGAAGTCTGGCTTGCTCGTTATGGCAAAGGATCTTCTGTTCATCTGCAACTTTTCCCTCAAATCCCTAAGGGGTGGCAACAGGAAGCTCTTGATGCAAAGATGGAACGTATTCGTCACGTACGTCGGGTCATGACTGGGGCTTTGGAAGTCGCCAGGGCAGGGTCACTCATTGGTTCTAGTCTTCAGGCCCATCTGCATGTTTATGTAAAGGGCGATGCCTTTGAGGGACTATCGGATGTGGATTGGGTTCAAATGTCCATTGCTTCGCAAGTTACCTTTCATGAAGGACACCCTGACCAAATTCTTGATGCATTTTCTCTGGAGGATGTGGCGGGTGTATGGGTTAACGTGGAAAAAGCAGCAGGAGAAAAGTGCGAGCGGTGCTGGAAGGTTTTACCTGATGTGGGGGCCTCCACATCAGGCTTATGTGGTCGGTGTGCAACGGTGGTGGGAGAAATGACATGATGTTATGGTGCTTGGTTTTTGCCATTGTAGGGGCAGATCAGTTGACCAAAGCCTTGGTGCTTTCAAAGCTCATGACTGAAGGTGAATCTATAGCTTACGGTTCTTTTTTCAATCTAACGTTGGTCTATAATCGGGGCATTAGTTTTGGCTTTTTGGCCATGCCGCAACCTTGGGGAGCCTGGGTTTTGACAGGTTTAACCAGCATTATCACGATTGGGTTAATGGTGTGGCTTGTTCGCATCAAAGGGTGCGTCATGCGGATGAGTCTTTCTCTGGTCATTGGTGGGGCCATTGGCAACCTGATCGATCGCATTCGTTTTGGTCATGTGGTTGATTTTCTAGACATACATTATGACCACTTTCACTGGCCTGCATTTAATGTGGCTGATAGTATGATTTGTGTTGGGGTTATCCTTCTGATATGGTCCCAAATGAAGGTTCAAAAGAGCGAGGAACATCATGTTTAAAAGATTTTCATTACCTATCACCAGTCTTCTGGTTTTGGGATTAAGTGGTTGTACGGGCGTGCGGGAGAAAATGGGTTTAGATCCCAATGCTCCTGATGAATTCACAGTTTATGATCGTGCGCCATTGAGTGTGCCGCCAAAATACGCTTTGCGTCCTCCTCTATCTGGCGAACAAGACAGCACAGCAGGGGTTAATGCATCGGTGGCTGCTGAAAAAATTGTAGTGGGAGGTCAATCCGTTCCGCAGCGGCCAACCCAAGCCTCTCATATTGAACAAGAAGTTCTTCAAAGTGTGGGTGCGGAGAAAGCAGATGCTGATATCCGTGCACAAGTTGATGGGGATTTGTCTCTTGAACAACAACCTACAGATAAAAAGCTCATTGATGATCTTTTCTCCTTTAAGAAAAGTAAAAATGAGGGGAAAGCACTTGATCCAGAGATGGAGAAAAAGCGTATGAATACGAAAAAAACTGATACCCCGAGCTCATCCAATCAATAAAGGATATCCATGAGTTTCTTCAATAAAAATATCAAGATTTTGAGTGTACTGGGGGCTCTGGCCTTCAGCGTTCAAGCTGGTTTTTTAAACCCATCGACCTTTACCCTTGATAATGGTTTGAAAGTAGTAGTGATTGAAGATCATCGTACGCCGGTCGTGGATATCTTAATGGCAGTATGTGTAGGCTCCGCAGATGAAAATCCAGGGAAAACGGGCGTTGCACATTTTTTAGAACACATGATGTTTAAGGGCGTTCCCGGAGAATCAGAGACAGGATTTTTTGATAAAATTGCCGCTCATGGCGGAGAAGCTAATGCCTTTACCAGTTATGATTCCACTGTTTATGTGGAAACCATCCCCAAAGAACATCTTGATGTGGCTTTAGCCCTTGAAGCCAAAAGGTTTCAATCCATTAAAATCAATGAGGATCTTGTGGAGAGGGAACGGAAGGTGATTTTAGAAGAGCTCTCCATGCGTGTGGATGGCAATCACAATCAGTTGGCGTATCAAACGATGATGTCAAAGTTGCTTACCCAGCATCCTTATCGCCAGTCAATCGGTGGTTATGTGCATGAGGTAAAAACACTTTCTGTTCAAGATATCTTGGCTTTTCACAAAACTTGGTATGCCCCCAATAATGTTATCCTTGTACTTTCGGGTGATATCACGCCCGTCGAGGCCAAACGTGTTGTGAGTCAGCATTTTTCTTCCATAAAACCTCATGCCGTTCCAAAGCGCAAACGTTTAAGCGAGCCGGAGGCAACTGACAATATAACACAGGTGCGTTTGGCTTTTTATGACAAGCGTGTGAAACAGCCAAGCTTGAGTTATCAAAAGGTTTTGCCATGCTTTTCAGACGATCGGTTAAAAGAATTAGCCGCTATGATTTTTTTGCCGAGACTTTTATGTGAATACAATAAGGGATTTTTGTGGAAAGAGTTGGTTGAAAAGCAAAAAATCGCCACAAATGTTTCTCTCAATATTGACAACAGAAAAGATTTAGCCTTTGTGGAACTGCATATTGATCCCTCCCCAAAAGTGACGTTGAATCAATTGGAAGTTGCTGTTGAAGCGGCTGTAAAAAATGCTTTTGATCGTATCCATGAAATTGCCACACCTCAGGTTGTGGCTCAGATAATTCACCAAGAAACAATCTCTAATATCTATGCCAAGGATAATCTTACGGGATTAGCCCATCATTATGCCATGCAGTTGGCAGCAGGGTTTTCTTTGTCTCGCTTGGAGTCATTCATAGAGGTTATTCAAACAGTGCGATCTGCTGATATGATCAAGGCTATGCAAAACATTTTTGGATCGCAGTTTACTTTGATAACACATATTGTTCCGCAGGAGAAGAAACCATGAAAATCGTTCTTTTTCTTATGATGGTGTTATGGAGTTTAAATGGACAGGCTAACAGCTTAAATCTTCAGGAAAAACAGACATCTGGGATGAAAGTATGGACATTCCATCATAATCAAAACCCTCTCATTGGAATGTGTCTCATTTTTCCCCATGGAACAACTTCAGAAAGTGAAGCGTTAGATGGCGCCTGCCATGTCATGAACAGCGTTTTATTTGAAGGGACACCCAAATATCCCAATGAAAAGCTTCGTGATTTTTTGGATAATCACGGTCTCAAAATCTCTGTGTCACACCAGTTGAATCATACAAAAGTTTTTATGCTGTGCCCAACCACAGAACTTCCTTTTCTGTTTGAGGCCATGGCAGAGATATTTGCAAACCCTCTTTTTCCTGAAGATCGTCTTGCACATGTGAAACGTTTAACCATTTCCTCACTAAAAGGATTAGGTGAATCTCAACACTATCATATGGATCAAGTGTTTAAACAGATTGCCTGTAAGGGGCACGCGTGTGAGCGTAGTCATGTGGGAAGTGAAAAAACCCTTGAAGCCTTAACCTCACCAGCCTTAAAAGAAGTTTTCCAAAAGATTTACAACCGAGATGGTCTAAAGGTGGTCATGGGGGGAGATTTGACAAAAGACCGAGTGGAACAAATTTTGGTACACATAGAGAAAGTTTTTAACGCCGACCCCTCGGATGCGGCCCATCCTTTGCCCCTTGCTCCCAGTACTCTCACAGGGAAAAGCCATTTTATACATTTCGACTCTCCTCAGGCCCACATTTCCTATTATAAAAAGGGGATGACACTTAATGACCCAAGATTTTTTGCTTTAAGGGTGGGAAATTTCATCGTGGGTGGCAACGGTATGAAATCTCGACTAAGTCAGTCTCTGCGCAAAGAAAAAGCCCTTGTGTATAGCATTGGCGAAGGTATGGACTCGACACCTTATCAATCCCTGATCACAGGTTGGACCACAACCAAAGTAGACACAGTTGACCCCGTCATTAAGCAAATTAAAAAGGTTTTTAAAACAGTGCAGGAAAAGGGTGTAACCCTAGAAGAACTCAAGGGCGCTAAAATTCTTTTACAAGCAGGTTTTTCACGTTATTTTCGGACTCTCCAGGGGAGTTTGTTTGTATTGGCAGACTTTATGGAATCTGGTCTTCCCGTCACCTATTGCGATCAACGTAACGGATTTATAGAGGCTGTGACACTAGAGCAAGTGAATGATGTTTTGCATGATTTTTATGATCCATCCCAAATGACAACCATTATTTCCGGCAATAAAGCACCGCAGAGTGCTATCTTAGAGCATATAACCCTTCCTTAACCCCTGACCTAGGCCTTTTAAAGGAGCCACAATGTTTCATTCTGTTTTATGGAATCCAAAAAAAGTTATCGTAACCGCAGCTTATGCTGATGCATGTGAGGCACTTAAAGTAGCCATCAAGGAAGGTAAGCGCCCAGCATTGACTCTCGTTCTAGATAGGTCTGAGCGCTTGAGTGCCAGTAAAGCGGCAGCCCATTTGGCTGGTTTTCAAAAGATCATTGTTTTTGGAACCGGGGGATCCAGTTTGGGTGGCCAAGCCATTTGTAAGCTTCAGAAAAATTCCCGCATTGTGTTTGTAGACAATGTAGACCCTCAAACATATGAAAATTTACTTAATACCTGTGATCCCCACACGACGGGGGCGATCATCATTTCTAAGTCAGGAAATACTTTAGAGACACTCTCACAGGCGTATATCTTTACGCAATACATGTTCAAACATGTGGGTAAAGAGGCGCTTAGCCAACATATCATGTGTTTGTCTGAAGATACAAATAATCCTTTGCGTCAATTGGCCCACGATCTGTCCTTACCCCACTACGCCTTGTCCCCTCATATTGGTGGGCGTTATTGTGTATTTTCAATGGTTGGCTTATTACCAGGCATGCTCGATGGCTTGGATATGGACGCTTTTTGTGAGGGTGCGGCCCACATCTTGACAAGGTTTTTGGATCAAAAAGATACTTTGTTGCAAGAAAGTTTAGCTTTTCAAAGTGAGCAGATCAATTTAGGGCGTTCACAACATGTGATCATTCCTTATAGTGATCGATTGTGGACGTATGCTCAATGGGCTCAGCAACTCATCGGTGAAAGCTTGGGCAAACAAGGCAAGGGCATTACACCCATTGCGGCACGGGGAACCGTTGACCAGCATAGTCAGTTGCAGCTGTACATGGATGGTCCTGAAGATAAATGGATTACTTTTATTACATGCCGGGATTCCGGCATGGGTACAATTATTGAGGCGCCATGGGTAAGTGCGGACTTTTCGTATTTACGCGGCAAAACTATTGGAGATGTAATGCACGCTGAGCACCAGGCCACACTCACGACTTTAGCTGAAGCTGGCCGCCATGTGCGGGAAATCGTCATTAATCAACCTGATGAAAGGTCTTTGGGCGCTTTGATGATGTATGCCATGTTGGATGTGATGTTGCTCTCTCATATCCTGGAGGTCAATCCCTTTGATCAGCCGGCAGTGGAAGCCGGTAAAGTCATTGCCAAGGATTTGCTTTCTGCAAAAAAGTGAGAACACGTAACACATGACCATTTGTCTCTTATCTCCCACACTTGTGAACCGTATTGCTGCGGGTGAGGTCATTGAACGCCCCGCATCAGCCCTTAAAGAGCTTGTGGAAAATGCTTTGGATGCGGGGGCTACTCAGATTCGTGTAACCATCCAAAACGCTGGGATTGATCGTATTCTGGTGGAAGATAATGGTTCGGGAATGATCAAGGCAGATTTGGAGCTGTGTGTGGAGCGACATGCCACATCTAAACTACAAGGAGAAGATCTCTTAAACATTAGGTATCTGGGCTTTCGAGGGGAGGCATTGCCTTCCATTGCCTCTGTGAGTCGTCTGTCCATCAAAAGTCGCCACGTTGATGAGGAAGTGGGGTGGCAATTGACTGTGGATGCAGGAGTTAAAGGCACAGCCGTGCCTGTGGCCATGGTGGGAGGCACTCAGGTTGAAATTAAAGATTTGTTCTACGCCACACCCGCTCGTTTAAAGTTCCTTAAAAGTTCATCCACAGAAACAAGCCACATGGTGGATATGATGGAACGTTTGGCCATGGCCCATCCCAAGGTGGCCTTTACACTCAATTCCAATGATCGCATACTTTTGAACGTTTCTGCTCAAGACAGTTTGCTCTTTGACGCCATGGGTGCACGACTTAAGGATATTCTTGGCAAAGACTTTTTTGATAATTCGGTGGTTGTGGATGAAACTTACGAGAACGTGCGTGTACATGGCTACGTTGGGTTGCCCACTTTTCACAAATCCAGGGCAGGACATCAATTTTTTTTCATTAACAATCGGCCCGTAAAAGATCGGCAACTTCATGGGGCCATTCGAGGAGCTTATCAAGATGTTTTGGCCCATGATCGCCATGCGGTAGTCGCTCTATTCATCCAACTCCCCTGCGAATTGGTGGATGTGAACGTGCATCCTGCCAAAGCAGAAGTTCGGTTTAAAGATGCTGGGATGGTCCGTAATCTTGTGGTAGGAAGCATTAAGAGGGCCTTGGCTAACGCAGGACATCGGGCATCCAATACAGTGGCCCATCAAATGGTCCGGACCTTTCAACCGGCTTCTCAAGGGCAAACCAACTTTTTTGCCCGATCGAGCACGTTGGTATTTTCTCCAGAGCAAATCAAGAATGATACTGCATCTCATCCTAACCCTGTACAAGAAAGTACCACGCCTCAAGAGAGAGATGTTTTTCAAAACAGTGCTCCTTCAGATCATTTTCCTTTAGGGCTTGCCAGAGCGCAAATTCATAACACATATATTATTTCTCAAACTCAGGATGGCCTGGTCATTACTGATCAACACGCAGCCCATGAACGACTTGTTTATGAACAGATCAAAAACCAACTGCATTTGAGCATGGAAGATCTTTTATTACCGGAGGTTGTGGAGCTGGGCCCGAAAGCCTATGGTCTCCTTCTGGATCATTTGGATACCTTAAAGAAATTTGGTCTTGCAATTGAATCTTTTGGTCCAGGCGCTTTACTCGTGCGCGCTCTGCCATCCTTAATCAAAGGTATCAGTGTGAAAGGACTCCTTGAACACATGGCGGATGATGTGGCTGAGCTTGGGGCATCCAATCTTTTGGAGGAGGCCATGATGCGACGGCTCTCCACCTTTGCTTGTCATCACAGCATTCGTGCAGGCCAAACTTTAAGCTTGGGCGAAATGGATGCCCTGTTACGTCAAATGGAAAGTACCCCCTTGTCTGGTCAGTGCAATCATGGCAGGCCCACCCATGTGGTGTTGAGCTTAAGTGATATTGAAAGACTCTTTGGAAGAAAATAAACCTGCTTAGGCTGTTCCACCTTCAAGGGAGATCATATCTGTAGAGATCCCTACTTGGGTTAAAGCTCTTTGCCAGCGCAGATCCAGATCCGTATGAAAAATCAGCTCTGGAGAGCTATCTAGAACTAACCAACCGTTGTGAATGATTTCTTTTTCCAGCTGCTGTGCACTCCACCCTGCATAACCAAGGGTTAAGAAAAGATGTTCAGGCCCCTCACCGTTGACAATGGCATTGATGATATCCGTCGTGGCAGTAAGGCATAGGTCATCCGTGATGTGAACCGTTGTGGCGGTATGATAATCAGGCGTATGAATGATAAATCCACGGCCCATTTCAACGTATCCCCCAAAATGGACTTTTGTCAGTTCATAATCCGCATTTGATCTGATGTGAAGGTTATCCAGCAGCTCGTTAAAAGTGAGTGAAGCAAGCCCTCTATTGATAATGAGACCTAAAGCGCCTTTATCATCGTGCCCACAAATTAAGACAACAGTTTTGTGAAACCGATGGTCTTCCATTGAAGGAAGAGCCACAAGAATTTTCCCTGTAAAGGTGCTTAAGCGTGTGTTCATATTTTGACGACAATCGTGAAAGTTGGCTTTCAGTATGTCTTAATTAAGCGGAATATGCACTGTTATTTTTGAATGATAAGCTGTGGATACAACTTTTTTGCTTTTAAAACAAAGTTCTTTTCGAGCTGAAAGGTTTTTACGAGCTGTCCATCAAGTGCCACATCTAATACATTAGGAGCCACGACAGCGATATCTCCTGCAGGCGTGCCTTTGAGGATTTGCACGATAATTTTTCCTGTTTCAATACCAATGCGCTTCTCGTCCACAGCCAAAGCCATTAGTGCTCCCTGGCCAATAGCTTCAACAAAAGTAGCCACAGTTAGAATCTGATTTTGATTCATGACAGCCGTGACAGCCGGCAAAGTGGTGGCAACGGTGTTATCTTGAAGAAGCAGCAAAAGATCAATTTTATAAGTTAATGACTCTGCTGCGGCCTTAGCTTCGGTTGCATTTGCAATGGGGGCAACAGAGAGAGAGATCCCTTTATTGGTCAGGGCAGTTTTTAATTTTTCAACCATGGTCGCGCTATTATCTTCACTTAAATTCACAATCACGCCTACACGCTTTACCTGTGGAAAAAGATTATCAAGGCAGGCAAGAAGGCCAGGCAGAGGGAAGACATTTTGTGTTCCAGTAACCCGTCCTCCCGGGTGAGAGAGATTGGGGACAAGTTTAGCCGCGATAGGATCGGTGATGGTTGCAAACACAATGGGTGTTTGTACTTGAGAAAACGCAGTTAATAATGTTTGTGCGCAGGGCGTTGTGATGCCCACAGCCACATCAGGATTTTCGGAAGCCAATTTTTGAGCGATTTGAACGGCTACCGGTAATCGTCCATTGGCATTTTCAGAAATGATTTTTGCCGTAGACCCGTGAATATAACCGGCCTCATTTAAGGCCTCAATAATACCTGCGTGAACTTTATCAAGGGAGGGATGAGAGGTAATCTGAGAAATACCAATGACCACGGGTTTCTTGCCTGGGTCTGCTATTGCAGATGAAAAAACCATTAAGGAGAGGGTAAAAATAATTCTAACGTAAGAATAAAACATAACAGGAACTCCGAAAATTTGTTAAGAAAAAGGGCGGTAAATCGATGGAGCAACTACTGCCATCGTGCTGAAAAAACAACCCTTAATAACAAATTGGATCTCTTCACAGGTTTCATCCTTTAAATTGCTATTGCGCTACACAATAACCAAATTAATGCTAACAACATGATAAGAAGTTTGCAACAGGAAACGTAAAAGATGTCACTATTATAATCATCTTTGACAAGTCTGTAAGACTCTGTTAATTTGGATGTATTCGGTTTTATGAGGCTACTACGCCCCCATGGTGTTTTTAAGCCCTTCGTTTTTTCGAAAGACCATCATGCTGACTCTGTAAACGAGTCTTTTGCGCCCTGCGCACGATGCGTCCTAAAGGGCTTTGGTTAATTAGGCGACTTATGTCAATTTCATCTATTCTGATGGTTCTTGTGGGGCTATCAATCGGTTTTGTGGAGATGGGCTCCGATATCTATGCCCCTTGCTTACCCCAAATTTGTTCTGTTTTTGACTGCACTCCGGCTATGGCCTCTTTAACCATGGCTTTAAATCTTGCTGCCATTGCTGTTTCAGGTCTTTTCTGGGGCCCTCTTTCTGATCAGCATGGACGTAGACGAATCATTTTAATAGGTATGGTTATTTTTACTGCGGGTCTTGGTTTTTGTTATATAAGCCAAACATTTTCTCAGCTTATTGCGGCTCGCTTACTACAAGGCATTGGTGGTGGGGTGGCTGGTGTCGTTGGTATGGCTATGCTGAAAGATATTTTTTCAGGAACTCAGCTTGCAAAAATGATCTCCCGTATCTCTTTTATTATTTGTATTTCCCCTGGGGTTGCCCCACTGATTGGAGGCATTATTGCTCAATATAGCCACTGGCGTGGTGTCTTTTTAGCAAGCGGTGTTGTGACCATCGGATTAATTGCGCTTCTTTGGCGTTACCTTCCTGAAACGCATCAGCCGATAGGTGGGCGGGTGAAGGTGAATCTCTCGGTAAGCTTAAGTGCCTACGCCGTATTGTTTACCTCACCTTTATATATTGGATTTCTGGCCATACACGCCCTTACGTTCTTTTGGTTATGGGCAGAGCTTGCTAATTTGCCCTATTTCTACATTGTGCAAATGGGCATTAAAACCGCCGCATTTGGTTATTATACAATAGCGGGCGTAGGCATTTATCTGTTAGGCGTTATTCTCAATCAGTATGTGGTGGATCGCATCAAGCCCTTTCCTTTGATAGGATACGGCATCGTGCTGCAGGCAATCAGTGGTGTGGTACTGATGGCATTGGGGCAACAAGAGTGGATGAGTCCTTTTTGGGTCGTTGTCATTTTGGCTCCATCAGGTATTGGATTAGCCCTATCGTTGGGAAATGCCTATGCTCTCGCCTTAGAAGAGGCAAAAAATCATGCCGGTGCCGGTTCGGCTTTGATCTTGTTTATGGAGGTCACGATTGGTGCTTTGGGGATGTATGTTCTAAGCTTATTTGTGGATAGGGGTATTGTGTCACTGGGGGTCTTAATGACCTTAACTTTGTTGACTATGCTTTTGGTTTATCTTTGGCTTAAGGCTTTGAAGAGTAAAAAAAGACCAATTTAATGATGCTATGGCTCTCCTTTATCTTTCTCAGTAAGTAACGCTTGGTCCCAGACGGATGAATTTAAGAAGAGAAAGCAAAAGAAACAGTCACTGTTTTGCTTGCGACATGGGCTTAACCCTTCAAATCTTAAGAAAAAGTTAAAGGTAAATTGACGCTCTTCTTATGCCAACTTCACTTGATCCAAGGCCGATTTTCAGGCATAAATAAGGGAAGCTGTTTTTGAAAGAGGATTCCCATGCCGCAACCTGCACTTCAAACTTTATCCAAGGCACCACCTATGCCCACAGGGGCCCCTGCAATTCAAACCGTTCCTCAAGCCAGTGTGCAAACAGCTGAGCTTGCAGCCCAAGCAAATCAATCTCCTGCGGCGACACAAGTAGCTACAGATATTATTGCAGCGCCACCCGAAGGGGCCATGGATGCAGGTTTCTCACTTTGGGATATGTTTTGGAAAGCAGATTTTATTGTGATGTTAGTGATGATTCTACTCATCGCGGCTTCTGTCTGGAGTTGGACCATAATCATTGATAAAGTGAGAAAGCTTCGCCTTCTCAATAAGCAAGCGGAAGCTTTTGAAGAGGCTTTTTGGTCTGGTGGGTCTTTAGATCAGCTCTATGAACGGGTACATACCCGGGTGAGTGATCCTATGACCGCTGTATTTTCTGTGGCCATGCGGGAATGGCGTCGTTCCGTTTCAAAAAGTGGGAAAGTTTCTTCAGAATTGAAAGCCACACTCCATCAACGGATTGAAAGAGTCATGCAGGTCACGGTGGGTCGTGAGATGGAATGTGTTGAACGACAAATGGGATTTTTGGCCTCAGTGGGATCTACCGCTCCGTTCGTGGGTTTATTTGGGACTGTGTGGGGTATTATGAACAGTTTTCATGCCATTGCATTAAGCCAAAATACAAGCCTTGCTGTTGTGGCGCCAGGTATTGCTGAGGCGCTTTTTGTGACTGCTTTAGGCCTTGTGGCTGCAATTCCTGCCATGATTGCGTATAATAAAATTTCTGCTGACTTAGATTTATATGGAAACCGATTGGATACATTTTCTAGTGAGTTTGGCTCCATCATTTCTCGGCAGCTAGAAGAGGGAGTCTAACGCTGTGGGGGCATTTTTAACACCACGCTCAGGAGTGCACCACCCTCGAGGACGAAGGCGTTCAAGGGCGATGAGCGAGATAAACGTCACGCCCATGGTCGATGTCATGTTGGTACTTTTGATTGTTTTTATGGTGGCAGCGCCCATGATGACAGTGGGTGTGCCAGTGGATTTGCCGAAAATTCAATCAAAAGCTTTAGAATCAAAAACGGAACCTATAGTGATTTCAGTTAATAAAGAGGGGCAAGTTTTTCTCAAAGAACACGAAACAACTTTTGAAGCTCTTTTGACGCAGATAAAAATTTTGACAAAAGATAAGCCGGATACCCGCGTCTATTTGCGCGGTGACAAAGATATTTCCTACGGGGCCATCATGGCCATCATGGGTCGGCTAAATGCGGCGGGTATTGGTAAGGTGGCTCTGGTGACAGAGCTTCCACAGGCTAAAGCGGCGGCAGTGGAAAGAGCCTTGGAAAAAACAGCCGCAGCTGCCCGTTCAAAAGCTCCCTAAGGACTAGGAGAATTGATGAAAAAAGAACTCCTTGTTTCCATAGCGCTTCACATCATTGTGGTCCTTTTGCTGACTTTCGGTCGTTTGCCTTATCGCGGCCTTAAGGATGAAGAAATCTTGGTGCCGATAGAAATGGTAAGCGTAGGGGATATTACTCAATCAAATAAACCTTTAAGCACAGCCATTAAAGTGGACGATCCGAAGCCTCAACCCCCAAAGGCGCCGGAAGAGGCTCCCAAAAAACCAGAATCCCAAACCACCCCAGTACCTCAACCCCCAAAATCAGATGGTATTGTGAAAGAAAAAAACCCTGAAAAAGATGAAAAAGAGGATGCTGAAAAAGAAGAACCCGAAGAAGAATTGATGGAAGAAGACGAGGTAGAGGAGGAAGAAGAGGAGGAGCCTGAGGAAATCATTCCAGAAGAAAAACCAAAGGAGCCTGAAAAACCGAAGGAAAAAGCTAAACCTAAAGAAAAGGAGAAGCCCAAACCAAAACCCAAGGCAGACAAGAAGGATGAAAAAAAGCAAAAAAAACTCAAAGCTCAAGATATCTTAAAAAATCTGGTATCCAGTAAAGCTTCACCTTCTGCTAAATCAGAGGATTCAAAAGAGGAAGATGTCACCTCCAGTGAGGATTCCGATGATCTACCCAAAGGGGATGAGATGACAATGACTGAATTAGATGCCGTCAAGCAGCAGCTGGCGCGATGCTGGAAAGTGGATGTGGGGGCTAAGGGGATTGATGACCTCAAAATTCCATTACATATTCAATTTAATCGTGACCTAACCATCCGTCAGGTGAGCGTAATTGATCGAGATCGTTACCAATCAGATCCCTTCTATCAAGCGGCAGCAAGGCGTGCTATAAATGCCCTGCATGCACCCGAGTGCACTCCACTTAAGTTGCCCTTACGCAAGTATGAGCAGTGGAAGGATTTCAAAGTAACTTTTGATCCGAAGCAGATGGCAGGAGGACGCTAATCTCATGTTTAGGACATTCTTTTCTGTTTTGGCCGCAAGTTTAATCGTATTGTTGATGCTTTTTGTGAGCGGATTGTGGGTTTTTTATCGGTTTGGTCAAGACCTTCCAGATTATCGGCAATTGGCTAGTTATGAACCACCCGTGGTTTCCAGGCTATATGCAGCAGATGGACGTATGTTTGCAGAGTATGCTGTGGAAAAGCGTGTGTTCGTTCCCATTCATGCCATGCCCAAGCGGGTCGTGAAAACCTTTTTGGCTGCTGAAGATAAGAATTTTTATACCCATCCCGGGATTGATGCGTTGGGGATTGTGCGCGCAGCCCTGAACAATCTGTTGCATGTGGGAAGTCACAAGGCTCCCATGGGCGCCTCAACCATTACTCAACAGGTGGCTAAGAACTTCTTTCTCACAGGTGAACGTTCCATGGTTCGCAAAATCAAAGAGGCCATTTTGGCCTTTCGTATCGAAAATGCCTTGACGAAGGATCGTATTTTAGAAATCTACTTGAATCAGATTTATTTGGGCCAGGGATCGTATGGTGTGGCTGCCGCCGCGCTAAACTATTTCAATAAAGCCTTAGATGAGCTCACTATAGAAGAAGCTGCATATTTGGCGGCTCTTCCCAAAGCGCCGAATAATTACCATCCTGATCGGTTTCCTGAAGCCGCCAAGCGCCGCCGTAACTATGTACTTGATCGTATGGAGGAGTTGGACATCATCACCTTTAAGGAAGCCAAAGACGCTCGGCAAAAAGCCATCGCTTTGCAACCGCGCCATGAAGCCAGTGTGGTCCAGGCAGACTTCTTTGCAGAGGAGGTGCGCAGAGAGCTCATCAATCGGTTCGGTCAAGATGCCCTTTACAAGGGGGGGCTTGTGATCAAAACCACCCTCAACCCCACCTATCAATCAGCCGCTGATATGGCTTTGCGTCAAGGTATTGTGGACTATGATCGCCGCCATGGATGGCGAGGCCCACTCAAACATCTAGACCCAGCATCAGCCAGCGCAGATTGGGTGGAAGCCCTTAAAAAAATAGATGCACCTAAAGGCTTGGGAACTTGGAAGATGGCGGTGGTGACAAATGTTTCTCCACAAAGCGCTGCTTTTATTCTTTCTAAAGGTGAAAAAGGTGAGCTTTCTTTGGAAAGCTTAAAGTGGGCACGGGCCTGTAAGGATGAGCAAAAATTAGGGCCCGAAGTCAAAAAAGTCTCTGATGTGTTGTCCGTGGGTGACGTGATTGCCGTGGGCAAAGATAAAGAAGGGCATTACGAACTCAAGCAGATCCCCAATGTGAGCGGGGCCATTGTGGTGCTTGACCCTAACACGGGCCGCGTTTTAGCCATGACAGGTGGCTATAGCTATGCCATGAGTGAGTTTAACCGGGCCACCCAAGCGATTCGTCAGCCAGGGTCGGCCTTCAAGCCGTTTGTATATCTCACAGCTTTTGAAAATGGAAAACATCCCTCCTCCATAGTGTTAGATACACCCATTGTGATGGATTTGGGGCCTGACCAACCCATCTGGAAGCCCAATAACATTTCCAAAAAATTCTATGGCGCGGTGACATTACGTACGGCTTTGGAAAACTCCTATAACGTTTCAACCATTAAAACAGCCCAGGAAGTGGGAATTAAGCGGGTGGCAGAAGTGGCCCATCGCCTGGGGGTGATTGACAACATGCCGGCCCAATTGGCCATGGCACTTGGTGCGGGGGAGACCACCCCTAAGAAAATGGCCTTGGCTTATGCCACCTTTGTGAATGGGGGTAAACGAACCAACCCCACCCTGATTGATCGTATCCAAGATCGTCACGGCAAGACCATTTATCGATTTGATGAAACAAACTGCGCAACGTGTGCCAATCAGGTTTGGGAATCCACGGATATGCCCATTTTGCCAGATCACCGTGAGCAAATTGTGGAGCCCGTTCGCTCCTATCAAATCCTATCCATTCTTGAAGGGGTCACAAAACGGGGCACAGCAAAACGGCTGGCAGCGTTGAACACGCCTTTGGCCGGGAAAACAGGCTCCACCAATGATTTTCGCGATGCCTGGTTCATCGGTTTAACACCTAAATTGGTGGTTGCTATTTATATAGGGTTTGATAATCATCAAACCTTAGGGCATAACGAGGTAGGCGGCAAAGCGGCTGTGGGTGTGTTTGAAGATTTCGCAAAGAAAACGATTGTGGGTGAAACTGCTGTTCCTTTCCGAGTCCCCTCTGGCGCCAAGATCATGCGTGTCAATTTGAAAACAGGTCGTCCCACACGGCCACAAGATCCTGAGGCCATTTGGGAATGTTTTGTCCCTGGTTTAGAGCCGTCTTTTGAGGATGTGGAAGATCCATCCTCTCAAGTGGAATCTCTGTTTCAAGAGCCTGTGGCCCCCGGCGATTCAGGCGGTATTTATTAAGGTTAACAAGTATGCGTGAAGAATATCAAAATTTGATCAAAACCATTGAGGAGAGCTTGGCTTTCCTCAGGAGGCGTCTTTGACTGGGATAAAGCCCTCGCGCGTTTAGAAGAAATAGCCACCCTTTCCAGTGCCTCCACTTTTTGGGATGATGCCCCCGCCGCTCAAGCGCTTATGCAAGAGCGCACACAACTGGATCAAGGGGTTCAGCGCATCCGTTCATTGGCAGGTGAGCTAGAAGACGCTGTCACCCTCATCCAAATGGGCTTAGAAATGGAAGATGAAGCCACCCAAGAAGAAGGGGGGGAGCTTTTACGCAATCTCAACACCCGTATGGAACGTATCCGTTTGGAAGCGTATTTATCAGGTGAGGCAGACAGTAACAATTGCTTCCTTGAAGTCAATGCGGGTGCAGGAGGAACAGAAGCCCAAGATTGGGCAGAAATGTTGATGCGCATGTATATGCGTTGGTCAGAAAGCAAAGGCTATAAGGTCAATTGGATTGAAGAGAACAAGGGAGAAGAGGCGGGCATCAAATCGGCCACCATCCGTGTGACTGGTCCTTTCGCCTACGGTTGGCTGAAATCTGAAAGTGGTGTCCATCGTTTGGTGCGTATCTCTCCCTATGATTCAAATGCCCGCAGGCATACAAGTTTTGCTTCCGTCTGGGTTTATCCTGAAATTGATGAGTCCATCCATGTGGACATTCAAGAAAAAGACCTGCGCATAGATACGTTTCGGGCCTCAGGGGCAGGGGGCCAGCACGTGAACAAAACGGAAAGTGCCATCCGCATCACCCATTTGCCGACAAACATTGTGGTGCAATGCCAGAATGATCGGTCTCAGCATCGTAATAAGGCTCAGGCTTACGACATGCTGCGGGCTCGCTTATATGAGTTTGAATTGCGTAAGCGAGAAGAAGCCGCTGCTGCAGCCAATGCGACCAAAACAGAAATTGGGTGGGGCCACCAAATCCGTTCTTATGTGCTGCAACCTTATCAAATGGTTAAAGATGCCCGAACAGGTGCGGAAAAAGGCAATGCCCAAGGTGTCCTGGATGGAGACATTGATATTTTCTTGGAAGCGGCACTGGCGGCTAAAGCCGAGTCCTCTCAGGATTGATCGATATACTGGTCTCTTAAACCCGCTGAACACACCCTTCCCATAAACCTTTCTTGCCCCCATTCCCCCTTTCGCCGTATAGATGGAAAGAACACGAAGGGATTGGAAGAAAAAATGAAAGATCATATTTATTTGGTGGATGGGTCGGGATTCATTTTCCGCGCTTTTTTTGCGCTTCCCCCTCTGCGCAGACCCGATGGAACGCCCGTCGGGGCGGTTTTGGGCTTTGTAAACATGATGCTCAAATTGATCGATGATTTTAAAGCCTCACATTTGGCCGTTATTTTTGATGCGGGTCGTAAAACCTTCCGCAATGATTTGTATGCAGATTATAAAGCCAACAGAAGTGAAACACCGGAAGACCTCATCCCCCAATTTTCCTTGATCCGGCAAGCCTGCCAAGCCTTCCAGATACAGTCTATAGAGCAAGAAGGCTTCGAAGCTGATGATCTGATCGCCACCTATGCCCGGGTAGCCCAAGAACAAGGCTTAAAGGTGACTATAGTCTCTTCAGATAAAGACCTTATGCAGCTTGTGCGGCCCGGTGTGGATCTTTTTGATCCTGTGAAAAATAAAACCATTGGTTTTGATCAAGTGGTGGAAAAATTCGGTGTGGGCCCAGAATTAGTGCGGGATATGCAGGCGCTCATTGGTGATAGCAGCGATAACATTCCTGGTGTTCCTGGAATTGGCCCAAAAACCGCATTAGAGCTTATTCAAGCTTTTGGCTCCTTGGAGCAAGTTTTGACGCGTGCACAAGAAATTCCCCAAGCGCGCCGCCGCCAATTGCTCTTGGACTTTCAAGATCAAGCCCGGCTCTCATACCAATTGGTGAGTTTAGATGACCAGTCCCCCACACCAGCAACGGTGAATGATCTCAAGGTCAAGCATGACGGCATTGAGCCCTTGGTGGCTTTTTTAGAAGCCCAAAACTTCACCTCTGTCATTAAGCGTTTGAAAAAGACAGCTCACATTGAGCAACCTTCACTTTTTACGCATTTGAAGGAGCCAGCCGCGCGGCTGACCACCCTTGCTCAAGTGGAGGCATGGTTGGAAAAACACACGCAATCCACGGGGAGCGTGGCGGTTGAATCGTGTATAACAGGGCAGGGGGCAAATTTAGCATTGGTCCGCCTCGCCTTAGCCAGTGATGGGCATGTTACCTTGGTGGATGTTCCCGATCACGGCGGTTTGCTTGAAATCTTAGCGCAAAGCAGTTTGCTTAAAATGGGGCATAATCTTAAACCCCTTTTACGTTTAATGGCTTTGAACGGCCTTCAAGCGGGGCCTGTGGATGATGTGATGGTTTTATCCTATGTTCTTGCCAATGGCTTACACGGGCATGATTTGGGCACTTTGGCCCATACGTATTTGGAAAAATCCCATACAGCCTACAGCGGTGAGTTGAACCTGGCCACCATGACAGCTGATGAGGTGGATACTTATCTTCTAACACGGGTAGCGATTATAGAAAATTTATGTGAAAAACTCAAAAATGATTTGATGCGGGAGCGGATGACCACGGTGTATGAAACCATGGATCGACCATTAATTTCCATTTTAAGCCAAATGGAAGCGGTGGGCATTTGGGTTGATCCACTGGTGCTCAAAACCCTCAGTGCCACTTTTGAAAAAGATCTGGATCGTCTGGCAGTGGACATTCACCAGGCCGCGGGCCGGTCATTTAACATTGCCTCTCCCAAACAGTTGGGTGAGATTTTGTTCAATGAACTCAAATTGCCCCTAGGTAAAAAGGGAACCAAAACAGGAGCCTACGTAACCAATGCAGATGTGCTGGAAGAATTGGCCGCTGCAGGTCATATTTTGCCAGAAAAAGTTTTGGAATGGCGGGGGCTGGCCAAATTAAAAAGCACCTACGCGGATGGTTTGGGAGGACACATTTCTCCCACTACAGGTCGTATTCATACTGAATTTTCCATGACCAAAACCACCACAGGGCGCCTGTCTTCCTTAGAGCCCAACTTGCAAAATATCCCCATTCGGTCGGTGGAAGGCGCGCGCATTCGCGAAGCCTTTGTTGCTGCGCCAGGGCATGTGTTTTTGTCCTTTGACTATTCTCAAATCGAATTGCGATTGCTCGCCCATATGGCCCAAATTAAGCCGTTGCAGGATGCCTTTGCTCAAGGGCAAGATATTCATGCCCTGACCGCCTCTCAAGTCTTTGGTGTGCCTTTAGACCAGGTGACATCAGACATGCGTCAGCGGGCGAAAGCCATCAACTTCGGGATTATTTATGGCATCAGTGCCTTTGGGTTGGCCCGGCAGATTAAAGAACCTCGTCATCAAGCGCAGGCCTATATGAAGGCCTATTTCATCCAATACCCAGGCATTAAGGCTTTTATGGACGAAATTATAGTGAATGCAAAAACCCATGGTTATGTGACCACGCCTTGGGGGCGCCGCGCTTACATCAATGGGTTGGATGATCCCAATATGGGCCGCCGGCAAGCGGCACAGCGCCAAGCCATTAATGCTCCACTGCAAGGGGGCGCAGCAGATATCATTAAAAAAGCCATGGTGAAGGTGCAGGGGGCAAAACTATCTCAAGCTAAACTTTTGCTTCAAGTGCATGATGAATTGTTATTCGAAGTACCGGAACACGCTGTTGAAGCCATGATCCAATCCATTGCTCCCTTGATGGAAGGATGTGTGCAACTGTCGGTTCCTTTGAAAGTCGCCGCCAACTGGGGCAAGCGTTGGTCTGATTTATAATCGCCTTTATACACAGGCAGATAAGCTTGAGGGCCAGACAGGTACAGTAAAGAAAAGGGATATTTTTCACCAGAACATTTTTCCTCTGAAACCCTTTTCCTGCAAGCCTTTCAGGCGATGCCAAACGAAGGATTGTTCTCAAAAACTTGATTTTTTGGATGCATTCTGCTAAGGTGCGTTTACTATAGTAAATTAATATTTAAATAATAATAAAATAGCCAAATAATGGCGTATGGGTAAAACGTATAGTTGACCACGGCAAGAGTCGTGAGGAAATCAGTGAATTTTTCTCAATTGGGATAGCCACTTTATATCGTTGGATTTCTTTGCGTAACCAATACGGT
>CANLAL010000015.1 GCA_947488045.1 Alphaproteobacteria bacterium | reverse complement strand
TTGATTTTATGTGTATTGATGTTGGCTGTGGATTGCCGGATTAGCTCAGCTGGTAGAGCAACTGATTTGTAATCAGTAGGTCGCGAGTTCGAATCCTGCATCCGGCACCACAAAAACTCTCATTTTTTCAATTTCATATCTCTTTTCAGGTACGCAAGCTATGGACAGGTGACCATTTACGCTATCTTTTAGAACGCATTATGATGGTAGACTCTGCATTTTCGATTTTGCTTGGACCCTCTCCTTTTCCGTACACCGCATTAAACACGGCAAGCTGATCTTCCCTATTCGTTATACCAGTTGCATTGAGTCGTTTGAGCAGAGATCGGGGTGAATGTTCAACGTGCTTGTTAAAGTTACACTCGACGTTCTGAGCTATCCACGTTGCAGCGTCAAATGGAGTAGCCGAGACAGCTACTGCTTGTGCGCCAAGAACGGCGGAGGCAGCAGGTTCCGCCGTGACTAGAGTCGCAAGCCCTTCTGATGCAGGCACAGCCAGTTCGGCGCTAGGGCCTCTCAATAATGGAGTGAAAGCTCCTGAATAGCTTCCCCTAAACAAATCTGGACTAAAACTTGCTGGCCTGGGGCCAAGATGGCCTTGGTTTTCAGAACCTGAGTTGTGTCTGGGTATTGGCTTTTTAAGGTGCGTATGGGGATTATGGGCGACCTCATCAGACATAGACTCCTGCCTCTGCCCCTTGAAAAAAATCTGTTTAAACATTAAAATCACGTAAGAACCCATAGTCAAATAAAACCCTAAGCTTAATAGATTAGAGACTGTCTGATCCTTCTCGTCTGACTCTGACTTTCTCGCTCTATCGCTGTTGTACATCTCTGTAAGATTTTGAAGGGCAACACGTACTTTAGAATCCAATCTTTTTCCACTGCGCAGATCCAGATTTATTATTGTAAACTCTTTGTATGGCAAATCTATTTGAGGGTTTACACTCCTCGCCACTGTATCTAAGTGTTTACAAAAGCCAGCGTTTCCTATTAGGTCTGCTTCAGACTTAACCCAATGCATTGTTTTGTTTATAAGGCGACTGCATGTGGAACTATCGTCATTCATGCGCGTAGCGCTTGGGGAAGATTCCATTCGATTATGTAGGCTATGCATTAAAAAAAAGGCGTAAAAGAAGAGACTCCCTCTTATCTCTTGAACTGACTGTAGCTGAGTGCTGCTTGCAACCCATAAGGCCTCATTTGCATCATAAAAACTATGAAGTTGACTTAAAAGAAAACAAAATTTAGCCTCAAGACCAATCAACTTATCACTAAAAAACAAATTTGTAAGCCCTTGAAGCCCATTGAGTACTTCAGCAGAGCATTTTTGGATTTGTAATCGAGCGATATCACCATCCAGTTCGATACAACCTCTCATTTCAAGCAGTTGGCTGTATAGATTTTTTGTGCCAATAAAATGTATGTTATTTTTTTTCCAGTCAGTTATATGACTGATTGTGCCAATAAAATGTTCGTTATTCTTTGCCCAGTCACTTAAATAACTGAAATTATCATAGCAAGCTTGGCCACCTTCCCTCCTCCTTATCTGAGCAACTGCCGCATTGGATGGATCTATTAACTCCTGATACAAATCAAACTTTAGAAGAAAATAATAGAAAAAGGCAGCCTGCATGCTCACCTTTGTAGCCGCATCATTTGTGCTGCTCAACAGATTATAAAAGTCAAATTGGCTCTGCGGACAGACTCTGCTTTCCGCCAAATCCGAGCAAATCTCTTTAATGTCTCTATGATCATTATGCATGCCGACTAAAGAAGCTTCAGTGACAGAATTGATTAGGAGTGTAAGAGAAGTATAGTAAAGCGTAGCTTTTTTCATTGCGAAATCTCCTTGAAAATATAAGCGCTATTTAAGCACTTTTTCTAAAATCACCAAACATTTTAATGAGGTATGAAGCTCTTAAATTAAGAATATTTGATGAAGACAAAAAGACCACTGAAGAAAAATCAAAGGGGTGTTAGTTCATGACACAAGTTAAAAAATGTTATAATGAACTGCCCTCATAAGCGCAATAAATTCATAATCTCAAAAATCATGATTCCAACCCCGATTAATGCGCATGCGGCTTGACACCCAGGATTACCCAGGATTGGATAGTTCAACGCTTTAAAAAATCCCGATCGCTTTCCGCGATAGAATAAATATTGTGGCAATAAAATGGCAATAATCACTAAGATCATACCGGCAAAACTCAAAGCATGAATAAAAGCACCTGGAACCCACCACGAACACAAGGCAGGCGGGACAATACACACAAGCACGATTCCCATATGGCCCACCGTTGATCGGCCAGTGAAGTGTGCTTTCCACCCATCAATGAGCCCCAAACATACCCCAATGGCAGATGTGATGATAGCCAGCACGGTCAATATCCACACCATCATCTGGAGCCAGCGACCACCCGCAACGCGGCTTAGCTCGGCCATTAGCTGGCCCACATCCACGCCGCCTTGAACCACTTGAGCATAAAATGCAGGATTATGCGTATTAAGGACCCCTATAACACAGGCTATCCAAAATAAATAAACAATGGCTGGGATCAAGCTGCCCCAAAAAAAAGCTTTTTTTAAGACAAGCTTATCATTTTTGCAATAGTCCGTAAGCGTATGGAAAATGACTTGAAATCCGAAGGATGTAAAGACCACAGGCAGCGCGACTTTCCACGCAGAAAGATCAAAAACTTCATGCATAGGGATTTCTGATACGTGAACACGACTCATCAAACCAATGCATAAAAGCAGTAAAATCCCCAGCAATTTTATAAACAAGACCCGATTGATGTAGTCTACCCAAGTTAATGAAAACAACAGCACGGTAAAAAGCCCCGCTGTAAAAAACAAAATGGCGTGACCATGAGTCAACGTAGGTCCGTGCAACATCTTCAGTAAATTGATAAGTGTTTCACCGCCACCATAAATGTAGGCTGACATCAAAGCGTAGCACAAAAGCATAAAGCATATGTATCCAACAGCCTGTGAAAACCTTCCCCCATATCGTTGGGCCAATGCGCCCAGGCTAAGCCCTCTACCCGCTTGCAAATTTAACTCAAGGCTTACTAAAGAAGTGTAATACATAACGGCCCAAATCCCGAACATTAGAGCGACGCTTGGCAGCAAGCCTAATTTTGCCAAAATCATGGGCAAAGCAATCATCCCAGCGCCAATGGCTGTTCCTGCCACAAGGCAAGCTGCCCCTATTGATTTACGCATCATTCTTCCTTTCTAACAAGGGCTTAGCGCCTATTGTATAATGAGGTGTCAAAACAACTATCCACAAATACTACTTCCACCTTTGAGTAAAACGTAGTATACGCCTCATGTAAAGCCAACATTTTATAGAGAGTCAAACCATGGATATTGCCGGTATTTCAGGCGCACGTTTAAAAGCCTTTATTGAAAAAATTGAACGTCTTGAAGAGGAAAAAACAGCCATTGCATCAGACATTCGTGACGTCTTTGCAGAGGCCAAAGCCACAGGATTTGATACAAAAGTGATGCGCCAACTTCTTAAGCTTCGTAAGATGAAAATGGAAGAAGTAGAAGAGCAAGAAACCCTTTTGGATATCTACAAAAGCGCCATTGGAATGGTTCCCAATCAATAATCTGCTAAGCGACTTTTTTCTAGTCCAAATGCTGAAACTGTGACTGATCTAAATTGCCAAACTTCGTCAGGTTTCCATCGAAGTAGAGCCTGACCGTGTTGATCGGGCCATGCCGTTGCTTTGCAACAATCACTTCGGCCACATTATAAATTTTGGCCATATATTCTTGCCATGCCAAGTGCTTATCCGTGCCCACCTGAGGCTCCTTACGGGCAATATAATATTCTTCACGATAGACAAACATCACTACGTCGGCATCTTGCTCAATGGACCCAGATTCACGCAAGTCAGCCAATTGAGGCCGCTTATCATCCCGCTGTTCCACAGCACGAGAAAGCTGCGAAAGGGCAATGACAGGAACTTGCAGCTCTTTAGCTAAAGCCTTCAAAGATCTTGTGATTTCAGAAACTTCCTGAACTCGATTTTCATGATTACGAGACGTTCCCGTATAAAGCAACTGGAGATAGTCAATGATAATCAAGCCTAGGCCATGCTGACGCTTCAAACGACGAGCCCGAGTACGCAAGGCAGAAACAGTAAGGCCAGGTGTATCATCAATAAATAAGGGTAAAGCATTCAATCGGCGACTTGCCTCCACAAACTTTGGAAAGTCAGCTTCCTTTAGCTCGCCCCGCCGAATTTTATCGGAAGAGACTCCAGATTCTTGCGCTAAAATACGTGTAGCTAATTGCTCAGAGGACATTTCAAGAGAGAAAAATGCAACTGTAGCGCCCTCTTCGCGCTCCAACTGAGCGAGGGCGGCATTGAAGGCAATATTTGTCGCAAGGGCTGTCTTTCCCATCGAAGGCCGCCCTGCTACAATCAAAAGATCTGAAGGGTGAAGACCACCCAAAAGCTTATCCAAATCGTTCAAACCCGTTGTTACACCTACCAAAGCTGTAGTACGCTTAAAGGCCAATTCAGCTGTTTTAAGAGCATCTGACAAAGCCACCTGAAAAGGCTGAAATTGCTTTTCAATTTGACCAGAGCTAGCCAGATCAAAAAGGGTCCGTTCCGCCGATTCAATTTGAGATTTAGCAAGCAAGTCAGGGTCGAACTTATACGCCTCAGTCGCCATATCTTGGCTCAGGCCTATCAATTGCCGGCGTAAATATAAATCATAAATCAAATGGCCATAATCAGCCACATTCACTAAGGTTACGTAAGAATCAACGAGGCTCGTGAGGTATTCCACTCCACCTACAGCCTCAAGCATTTCGTTATGCGTAAAGTAATCTCTTAAGGTAACGGGATCAGCCACGTGACCTTTTTCCAGAAGGCGCTGCACAACTTCATAGGTCCGGGCATTGGCTGGATGAAAAAAATGCTCAGGCCTTAAAAACTCTGAAACATTTTCATAGGCACGATTGTTGTAAAGGAGTGCGCCTAAAAGGGCCTGCTCTGCTTCCTCGTTATGAGGGAGAGATTTGAACGTTTCCATGTGTTGAACGGATTTAAGCACTTCCATGGTCAGGCCTCCAGTTGCCTTGTGATCGTATTGCCTGTAAATATAACCACCCTGAAGAAATTTCAGGATTTTATAGTTACCAAAAGCAGATCCCGGGTCAAGCCCGGGATGATAAGGTAAAGACTAAAGCCGGGGTGGCAGTTCAAAAGCCAACCCCAGGATAAGTTAACAAATAGGCTGGGAAACAAAATGCCCCAAATCAATTTAGCCTATGCCTCGACGGCAACTTCTTCAGATGCGGCAACTTTCTCAGCAGCCGGCTTTCCAGCAGATGTTATCTTTTCAATAACAACTCTAGCTTCTTCAGCAGATTGGGAAACCACTGCATTCACCTGGACCTTAACTTCAGGATGCAACATCACATGGATGGGATGCACACCCAAAATTTTGATGGGTGAACCAATAGACACTTGGGTGCGGCTGATGACAACACTCGAAAGACGATACACTTCATCCACCACATCCTTTGCTGACACAGAACCGTAAAGTTGGCCTGTCTCGCCAGCTTGACGCACAAGAGTGAGGTAAAGACCTTCCACCTTCTGAGCAACAAATTGCGCATCTTCCTTGGCCTTAAGGTTTTTAGCCTCTAAATCAGATTTTTGTTTCTCAAAAACCTCTAAGTTTGACTTTGTCGCGCGAAGAGCTTTTTTCTGTGGTAACAAATAGTTGCGTGCAAAGCCTGGCTTTACATCAACAACCTGGCCGAGCATTCCTAACTTCTCAATGCGTTCTAAAAGAATCACTTGCATTTAATTATCTCCTGAAAACCGTGAACTAACGAACGCTTGCATAGGCCATAAGGCCTAAGAAACGTGCCCGTTTAATGGCGACCGCAAGCTCACGTTGCTTTTTGGCACAAACAGAAGAAATACGGCTTGGCATAATTTTGCCACGCTCAGACACAAAACGTGAAAGTTGGCGCGCGTTCTTATAATCAATCTGCTGCGCTTCTGGACCTGTAAAAGGACATGCTTTTTGACGACGGAAGAAAGGACGGCGAACAGCCCCTTGCTTTTGACCACCTTCTGAACCTTCAGATGGAGCGGATGATGTATTGGAAAATCTTGACATATTTATCTACCTTTTCTTAAATCTCGTTATGCTGAAACTTCTGCTGCATCAGCAGAAACATCGGCAACGGAAGCCATTGCTGTGGACGCGTTATCATGAGGTTTCCGGTCTGAGGAATAATCATCACGGCCATATCCACGATCTTCACGGTTAAACGGACGATCTTCACGGCTATAACGAGACTGCATCAATGCAGATGGACGTGTACCAAAAGAATCAACAGCCACTGTTAAAAAGCGCAGCACATCTTCATTGATGCGCATTAAGCGCTCCAATTCTTCCTTTGCTGCAGGCGAAGCCACAACATCAAGAAGCACGTAATGGGCCTTACGATTTTTGCGAATGCGATAGCTTAATGCTTTCAGACCACAGTATTCACTGTGAACCACAGAGCCGCCACCAGATTTTAAGATTTCAGAAAAAGTGCCAATCATTGCCTCAACTTGGTTTTGAGCAATATCTTGACGGGCTAAAAAAATCAGTTCGTAGTTTCTCATTTGTTCTCCTTATGGATCAAAACTAGGTTTGACTTGAAACATAACACCTAAAAAGCCAATCCCCATGTGGAACTGGCAAGGAGCTTAAATCTATGCGAACTCATAATGCGCGCCCTTAAATATCACAAAGTGATAATTTATCACCCCAAGGAAAACCTAGGATGACGATCAGTTAAACACACAACAAAGCCGCTTAGCTTTAGGCCTGTATAGCTATTTTTCACTTCACAAGCAACATGTTTTTGCACTATTGATAAAGTCGAAAACCATTGGGAGTCCATTGACATGACCACAGCCCTCCTCTTCCCCGGACAAGGCTCGCAAAGTATTGGCATGGGTAAAGACCTGGCCGAAAATTTTTCTGCAGCTAAACTTGTTTTTGATGAAGTTGATGAAGCCTTAGGGGAGCATCTATCTTCTCTTATATTCGCAGGCAACATTGACGACCTCACACTCACCCGAAATACCCAACCTGCTTTAATGGCTGTCAGCCTTGCAGTGACAAGGGCCCTAGAACAAGAGATGGGGGAGCCTATTTCAAGCCAAGCATCTCTAGCTGCAGGCCATTCATTGGGAGAGTACTCGGCACTCACAGCCCTCGGCGCTTTTGATATTAGTACCTGCGCACGACTTTTACGCTTAAGAGGTGATGCTATGCAAACAGCCGTTCCCCAGGGAGTGGGAGCTATGGCGGTTCTCATAGGTGGCACTTTAGAAATGGTCAATGAGCTTACGCATCAAGCGGCCCAGGGCCAAGTTTGTATGCTTGCCAATGATAATTCCACAGAACAACAAGTTATTAGCGGCCATAAGGAGGCCATTGAAAGAGCCATTGTCCTTGCCCCTACATTAGGGTTTAAGCGTGCACTCCCTCTTAAAGCCAGTGCACCTTTTCACTCCAGTCTTATGGCTCCCGCCGCATTGGCCATGCAGGAGGCTTTTGAAAAAACCACTTTTAACCCCCTGGCCCTTTCTGTTGTTCCTAATGTCACTGCAGAAATTTGCTCAGAATCCAATGGCTTTCGGACTTTGCTGGTCACACAAGTGGCAGGACAAGTGAGATGGAGAGAAAGTCTGCATTTTATGGCCGCTCACGGCGTTACCCATTTCTTGGAACTTGGGGCTGGGAAAGTGTTATCTGGCCTTTCAAAGCGGACCGTACCAGACATTCAAACACAAGCTATTGGAACCGTAGATGAAATGAAGGCCTTCCTAGCAGGGAGCTAAACACAACACATAGCAAGTAAAAGGATCAAGACACATGTTTCAACTAAACAATAAAACAGCCCTTATAACAGGGGCCTCTGGCGGCATTGGTGGCGCCATTGCAGCAGCCTTCGTCGCAAACGGCGCTAAAGTCGTCCTCTCAGGCACCAATGAAGAGAAGCTAACCACCTTGGCAACTCAACTTGGCAGTCAAGCGACTATCCTTCCCTGCAAATTAGACGACACAATAGAAACCTCGGCACTTTTTGATAAAGCAGAAGAGTTGGCAGGTGAAATTAGTATTCTTGTCAATAATGCAGGTATTACACGCGATACCTTAGCCATCCGCATGAAAGATCAAGATTGGGATGATGTTATCAAGGTTAATCTTACCTCTACCTTTTTAATTTGCCGTGCCGCAGTCAAAGCTATGATGCGGCGTCGTCATGGGCGGATTATCAACATCACCTCAGTTGTAGGCGTTGCAGGAAACCCAGGCCAAGCCAATTACTGCGCCTCTAAAGCAGGGATAATAGGCTTGAGCAAAGCATTAAGCTTAGAGACGGCCACACGCGGCATTACGGTCAATTGCATTGCCCCAGGATTTATTGAAACAGCCATGACTGATAAACTTAACGAAGCACAAAAAGAGACTATTTTGAAGCAAGTTCCCATGCAACGCATGGGGTCAGGCCTCGATATCGCCGCGGCAGCCACTTATTTAGCCAGCGATGAAGCCGCCTACATGACAGGCCAAACACTCCACATTAATGGTGGCATGTACTTAGTTTGATTAGTTTTTCTCTTTTCAACCCCTAAGGTTTGCATTAACCTTTTACAAAAAGAAATTTGTGTCTTGCGCAAAATTATGCTATGAGCAGGCCCATGTACCGTTTTAAGTTTTAAATTTGTCAACGAAGGAACCATTTAACATGAGTGATATTGCAGCCCGCGTTCGTAAAATTGTCGCAAGCCAGCTGGGAACAGATGAAGCAAAAGTAATTGACAGCGCAAGCTTTGTGGATGATCTGGGTGCAGATAGCCTAGATACCGTTGAGTTGGTCATGGCTTTCGAAGAGGAATTTAATTGCGAAATTTCTGAAGAATCTGCAGAATCAATTCGCACAGTTAAAGCAGCCATTGATTACCTTGAAAAGCATGCACAGTAACCTTTTGGCCTAGCAATAGGAGAGCCATGATGAGACGAGTTGTTGTTACTGGGTTAGGTCTAGTTACGCCTCTTGGTTGCGGCGTTGATGTAAGCTGGCGGCATTTAACCGCCAGTGTATCAGGTATTGTCCCCGTCAACACCTATGACACGTCTGATCTGCCTGCTAAAATTGCTGGCCATGTGCCCTTGGGAACCTACGCTGAAGGGAAATTTTCCCCTGATGAGTGGGTTTCCCAAAAAGATCAGCGTAAAATGGATCGTTTTATTGTTTATGCCCTTGCCGCCGCCAAACAAGCCGTTGAAGATGCAGGCTGGGCACCTGAAGATGAACATTCATTGGAACGCACAGGTGTAATGGTCGGTGCAGGCATCGGTGGACTTGAAGGAATTTACGAAACAGCGTTGGAGCTTAAAGCTAAAGGCCCACGGCGCGTAAGCCCATTTTTCATCCCCTCCTGCCTCATTAATTTAGCTGCAGGTCATATTTCAATTCAACATGGCTTTAAGGGCCCCAATCATGCCGTTGTGACCGCATGTTCATCAGGGACGCACGCCATAGGTGATGCTGCCCGCCTCATCCAATTTGATGATGCAGATGTAATGGTAGCTGGTGGCGCTGAAAGCGCCGTTTGCCGCATTGGTATGGCTGGCTTTTGCGCAGCACGCACCCTGTCGACTAACTTCAACAACGAACCCGCCAGAGCCTCACGCCCTTGGGATCGTGATCGTGATGGCTTCGTCATGGGTGAAGGTGCGGGGATTGTTGTTCTTGAAGAATACGAACATGCTAAGAGACGCGGCGCTAAAATTTATGCTGAAATCATTGGCTATGGATTGTCTGGCGATGCTTACCACTTGACGGCGCCTCCTGAAGACGGTAATGGCGCTCGCCGCGCTATGGAGTCTGCCATCAAGAGAGCAGGAATTTCTTTAGAAGAAGTAGACTACATCAATGCCCATGGCACCTCTACCCCCGTGGGCGACCCCATTGAACTTGGTGTTGTGCAGCGTATGTTTGAAGCGAGCCAACACAAACCCTTCATGTCCTCCACAAAATCCTCCATTGGGCATCTTTTAGGAGCTGCTGGCAGTGTAGAGGCAATTTTTTGTATTTTGGCCATGCAACATAATCTTGTACCACCTACCCTTAACCTTGATAATCCCATGGAAGGTGTTACCCTAGATTTAGTGCCGCATATTGCCAAAGAAGCCAAAGTTAACGTTGCCATTTCAAACTCTTTTGGCTTTGGTGGCACCAATGCCTCACTTGTGATGCGAAAAGTTTAACTCAACACGTAAGCCTTAAGACTCAGTATGGCTAAAAAAACGCCCCCCACATTGGGGCGTCAAAACCCCGGTTGTTCCAGGGTAGCTCAAGGGCAACCCTTTAAGACTGCGCGCAGCCAAATATGCAAAAGCCTGAGTTTCAATCAAATCTCCCTCTAAAGGCCCTGCAGGAATACACATAGCATCAACCACCATCACCTCAATATTCTGTGGCAATATGGCTAGAGCCTTGCGCTTCAAATCATCCATTAGTGTCACATTATGCGCCCCACCGCCACACACTAACCACTTTTTGGGAACACGTGGCAGATGTTTCACGTTTTTGCAGATCAACTCAGCCGTCAAAGCAGTCAATGTGGCAGCCCCCGTTTCAAGGGACCATCCCGCTAGGGCATCATGGGAAAAAACCAACTTTTCGCGATCCGTACGATCAAAAGACTTAGGCGGTGGGGTGTCAGGATGAAAAAGCTGACTTAAGGCAGCCAACGCACCGTGATCAATCTCGCCCCGTGCGGCAGTTTGCCCATTATGATCATAAGTTTCCCCAGTTTTCATATACATCCATGTATTAATCAGCCCATTACCCGGCCCTGTATCAAACGCTAACATATGGTCAGGCCCCCCTTCTGGCACGTAGGTAATGTTTGCAATGCCTCCTATGTTAATAAATAAAACATCCTCCTGCATTTGCTGAGCTAATGCGTGATGATAGATGGGCACCAATGGCGCCCCTTCTCCCCCTGCGGCCACGTCTTGGCTACGAAAGTCGCATACCACATCAATCCCCGTCTCACGCGCCAACAATGCACCATCTCCCATTTGGCAGGTCCCTCCTACCCCATGAAGGCGGTGGGATTTGTGCCATAGTGTTTGACCATGAAATCCAATGACACGGATGTCTTCAGGTTTCATGTTAGCTTTCTGAAGCAGTGTATTCACCGCTGTCACATTCAACTGCGTAAACATATGCTCAACAGGCTCAACATGGCGCAGTGGTAAATCTGCACCCATAATAGAGGATAAGCTTTTTTGCACTGCTTCGTCATATGGAAAGATGTAATGGGGGCCTATTTTAGCAATGGTCGATCCATCCGTATAAATTAAAGCGGCATCAATACCATCCAAAGAAGTGCCACTCATTAGGCCCAGGACCCAGAAAAACTCTGAAACAGCAGTCGTAGCTAATGTCATAGGGTTTCTCCTTGAGTGTTTTGGATGCTTTGCTTATGATCTTTCTATCATGAGCACACTAAATGAGCCGGTTAAAACTGACAAGTTAACTTTTGCCGCAAGAGAATAAGGATGAAAGACCCCATGACAGCCCATCAATCAAGCTTCCTAAACGAACTTCAATGGCGTGGATATATTCATCAGGGAACTGATCTTGAGGGATTAGATGAGCTTCTTTTCAAGGGGCCGGTGAGCGCTTATATTGGGTTTGATGCCACAGCAGATAGTCTCCATGTGGGAAGTTTGATTCAAATTATGATGCTCACCCATCTTCAACGCCATGGCCATAGACCCGTTGTGCTCATGGGCGGAGGCACAAGCAAGGTGGGCGACCCCACCGGTAAAGATGCCGCGCGTCAATATTTGACCGATGAAACGATTGCCCACAACATTACAGGCATTCAGCAGGTTTTTGCAAAATTCCTCACCTTTGGAGCAGGAAAAACAGACGCCATCATGCTCAATAACGCTGATTGGCTAGACCGTATTAAATACATGGATTTTCTAAGGGATTATGGTCGGTTTTTTTCCATCAATCGCATGCTCACCTTTGACAGTGTCAAATTACGTCTAGAGCGTGAACAGCCCCTTACGTTCCTTGAATTTAACTATATGATCCTTCAAGGGTTTGATTTTGCCCATTTGGCCAAAACGCATAACTGCAGACTTCAACTGGGCGGATCTGACCAATGGGGCAATATTGTGGCTGGCATTGATTTAGGTAGACGCATGGATTTGCCTCAGCTTTATGGGCTGACTTCCCCCCTCCTGGCTACGTCATCAGGTACTAAAATGGGGAAAACGGCCTCTGGCGCAGTATGGCTCAATGAAGAACGCCTAAGCGCCTATGAATATTGGCAGTTTTGGCGCAACACAGAAGATTCCGACGTCATTCGTTTTATGAAGTTGTTCACTCTGCTTCCTCAAGGAGAAATTGAAGAGCTAGCAAAACTTCAAGGACAAGAAATTAACCTCGTTAAAAAGCGCCTTGCAGATGAAGCCACTGCTTTGCTTCATGGGTCAAATGTCCTTCCTGCTATTCATCAAACAGCCTCGGCTTTATTTGAATCCGGAACAGCAGGTTTAGATGCGCTTGAAGAGATTACGCTGAACCATGAAGACTTGACTGCAGAGGGGATCAGCCTCTTACACCTACTAACACGAGCAGGTCTCACCACAAGCAATGGTGAGGGTCGTCGTATGATCAGAGGAAAAGCCATTCGCATCAATCAAAGGTTGATTGATGATGAACTGCATCATGTTCTGAAGAGTGATTTTTATTCCAATGGGTCGCTCATTATCTCCTCTGGTAAAAAGAAGCACATTTGTGTAAAGTTGATTTCATAAGTGGACTAATTCTCATAAATGCAGGGAGCAAATGAGAGTGCTTCAACGCAAAACAGTGGTCAAAAACCATTCCAAAGGCCAAGGAGAAAGCATTATGACATCACGCTATGCATCACGTAGCAATAGGCAAGAGACACATCAGCTAGATACTGTCAACACGACACGCTCTATGATATGGCCCGCTTATTTGATCATTAGTGCCGCACTCATTGGCTTAAGTTTGTTTGCATATATTTTTATGAAGCACACAATCACAGCCACATTTCTAAACAACATTGCCATGAATGGTATGATTGTAGGAACTTTTTTCTCGGGGTTGATCGTTAGTCTAATGCCCTTGGGACGTATGAGTAAAGATTTTCGTTGGATTAAAAATCACCTGCGCAATATACCGCGTTACGATTATAAACCTTCATATCTCACCAAGTTTTCTGTTTGGTTTTTAAAAGGCAAAGATTCAAATAGTCAAAACATGTCCTCTAACGAACGAAGCCAAGCGTTACTCGATGCCGAAAATCGCCTTTTTAATGCTCGTGAGACACCGAAATATTTCATTGGTATGCTGATTTTTCTTGGGCTATTGGGAACCTTATGGGGGCTTTCACAAACCATTAGATCCGTTTCACATGTGATCTCAACCCTTCCTATGGATACACATAGTATGATTTCATTTCAGACCCTAAAAAACGGCCTGAAGGAACCATTAAGTGGCATGGGGACAGCCTTTGGTTGCTCTATGTTTGGTTTGGCAGGATCACTCATCCTAGGGTTTATTGAGCTGATTGTAAAACAGACACAACAGAAATTTTTCTTTTATGTTGAAACCGCGACAGCTCATCTCGAACGAGGCACTAGTCCCGCATTGAGCCAACTCAAAATGGCTCAAACCCACCCTGAATATTTGATAAAGGTTCTTGAGTTTATGGCAGAAAACTTGGAACTGCTCAACACTAACGAACAAGCGCGTACTGAGCACAATCGTCAGATTGATCGTTTAATCATGACTCTATGCGACAAAGTCAGTAGTCATATGGAAGTCGTTCATGATTTAAGCCAATCTACCCACGATCTTGCTCAATCAGCTGTTGCCACACAAGGAGTAGTTGATTCTTTAAAGGTCATTGAAGAAGAAATGGCCAAATCAACGCGTGACCAACAACGCCATCAGGTGCAGTTTTTAGATGCCTTCAAAAAGGAGATGCGTTTAATGGGGAAAATACTTCATCGAGAAAACTTAATCGACGAGGAGGCTGTCGATACAGTTACCTTACCAGAACCCTCCACAGCCATTAAAGGGAAACGATCACCTTCATTACGTTCTCGCACTGAGTTTATTCGATAATGAGTATTTTTGGGCTCCAACTTCTTTCCACTGACACTCAAAAAGTGATTCCGTTTTACAGCGATCTTTTTGGTTGGGATTTAAAAGCTCATCCCATGGGGTTTCATCATATAACTTTTGAAGAAGATAAAACTCCAAAGAAAAGAGGGTGCACAATCATGCCACACCCTATGCCTGGACTACCTTCAAGCTGGCTTGCCTATATTGAAGTGTCAGATATTATGTCAGTGATCACCAAAACAATTCCCTTAGGCGGGCAAGTCATTCAATTGCCTCTCCCCTCCCCTTTAGGTGGTTTGTTTGCTGTTATATGTGACCCTGCTGGTGCGGTTTTGGGCGTCTTTCAAAAACTAAGTGACTAATCTTGTAAAATGTATGTGCCCACCACCATTCATCATGCTATTATTTTGAGGATAAAGTGATTTCTCTTATTAAGGCCTTTTGAATGCTAAAACGCATGTACGAATGGATTTTGAAACTTTCTACGCATCCTCATGCTAACTGGTATTTGGCTGCCATTGCGTTTGCTGAAAGCTCTTTCTTTCCTATTCCACCGGACCCTATGATCATTGCGATGACGATTGCCAACCGAAATCGGGCGTTTTTCATTGCGGGTATCAGCACAGTAGCCTCTGTCCTGGGAGGATTTCTAGGCTATTACATCGGGTGTAAATTATATGAAACGATTGGTACGCATATTATTGCGTGGATGAGTAGCCCTGAGCAGTTTGTTTACGCAAAAGAAAAGTTTCACGAATGGGGCTTTTGGCTCATTGCACTCAAAGGGCTCACACCTATTCCTTTTAAATTGGTCACAATTACAGCAGGAGTCATGGAATATAATCTTTTCCTCTTTACTGCTGCATCTATTATTGCCCGAAGCTCTCGATTTTTCTTTGTCGCTTGGCTTTTATGGAAATTTGGCCCGTCAATGAAAGTCTTTATTGAAAAAAACCTGACTCTTGTCTCTACAGCAGCAGCCGTCCTTCTTATTGGGGGTTTTTTTCTCTTAAAATGGTTGGGGTAAATTCATGAAAAAATATGCCTATATTGTATGCGCTTTATCTATCTTAGCTTTAACTGCAGCTTTGATAATGAGTTTTTTTGGCTCTGCTCCCTGCTTTTTGTGTGTCTATGCGCGGTGGATTTTTGCAGGACTTGCCTTTACAAGTTTCTTATATGCGAAGGCAAGTCAACCTCGAGTACCTAAGAGAGGCAGCACATTCCTTTATGTTACATGCTTGCTTTTATGCTTATCTGGGTTGGGTCTTTCACTTACCCACTCTGGATTAGAGCGCGGATGGATCCACCTTAAGATGGCCTGCACACAATCGATCACAAAAAATCATGAAGTCACAACTATTGAACAACTACGCCACTCTATTTCTCAGAATGAAGCAGCCCATTGTGATCGAGTGGAGTGGTCCTTGATGGGTCTGAGTTTGCCCAATTACAACGTACTCTTATTCTTATTTCTATTATTAGGATTCATGATTTATGGTAAACCTCGGAAAAAATAGAGATATGAGCTCCATGATTCGGGTGAATCACGCAGGGGAATCAGGTGCCGTCCAAATCTACAAGGGCCAGCTGGCTATTTTAAAAAACCCTGCTGTTCGTAGTCAAATCCAAGAAATGCTCGCCCATGAAGAAGAACATCTCAAAGCCTTTGATGCACTCATGAAGGAACATAAAGCTCGACCAACCGTTCTCTCTCCTTTATGGCACGTGAGCGCTTATGGTCTAGGTGCGATCACTGCCCTGCTGGGTGAAAAAGCTGCCCTTGCCTGCACAGTAGCAGTTGAAGAAGTCATTGATGAACATTATGAGAGCCAACGCAGACATCTGATTAATCAGCCTGAAAAATCGCAGGAGAGCGAAACCCTTTTGGCAACCATTACAAGTTGCCAAGAGGAAGAAGCGCTTCATAAAAATATTGCTTTGGAATTAGGTGCAGAAGAAGCAACTGGGTACCGGTTGCTCACAAAAGCTGTGAGAGGTCTCACCCGCACAGCCGTTTGGCTCTCCACTAGAGTTTAAATTCACTTTCAATCATTTTCAAAATGAATCACCCATAAGTTGGTTTCTCGTTTCGCTTCATCAATTTTAGGCATAATTTTTTTACAACGTCCATTCTTACATGGTTGCTCAACGACTTCGTATCCACTCAGCGCAAAATCATTGTCATTACTAATGGCTAAGGTCAAAGGCTTTGGGGTGACCACAGTCAAGCCTTCCAATTTTTTATCAGTCCATCCATGCAAACGAGGATTAAAGATTAACTCCTTCGTAGGCAAACGGAGTCCTTCAAGTGCGGTTATATCGACGTGCTCAAGCTCCTTAGAAAGCTTCAAATGGCTAATATCCGTCGCATCTTTAATGCCTACTCTATATATTAAGTTGTAAAAAACTCCATCGGCTGCCACACCTTGTTCCACAAGAAGAAATGTAGTGTCATCCAAAGCTGTTAAATCACCAACTTTGACTTTACTACTATTAGTATATTTCGTTGAATCGAATGGATAAGCAAACATACGTGTCTCACGGGTTTGAGGATCAATTTCGATCATACGAATGAGTTTTGCTGTTTTCACAGAAGCCTCATCTAAATTGAGAACACCTTCTAGAAGGGCATAAATTTTATCGTTGGGGGCAACGGTCACTGCCTCAAAACCTTTATTAAAGTTACGGTATTTCAATATATCCGGGAGTCCATTGCCGGGGGTGAAGGAATGGATGATGTTGCCGGTCTTATGGTCAATGATGTTAATTGAAGGAAAATATTCATCCCCTACAACAAAGTTCCCATTTTTTAAGCGCCCTAGACTTTCTGTGTCGAGACCAAATGACGTTGAAAGTTTCTTAAGATCCTGGTCATACATCACTTCATCTGTGGCATCCTGGCTAGGATTTAGTCCAGTAATAAGACGCCCCCCATTTTTTAACGGCAAAAAGTCAACGACTTGAGCCTGACCACTTGGGTCTACATCTATGCGGACGATAAGGGGCGTATAGTTGGGATTGAAAGAAACTATCTTGCTTTCATTCTCCATGGAAAAGTTTGGTCCTCGATCAGAGATTGCATAAAACTGCAGATGTCCATTAGCAAGTTTTTTGTCAAAGAGTAAACCCGATCCAATGCCTGGGGAGAACCCACCTGAAGCCTTCAACAACGCATCTGGCAACTTAATCTTATACTTATCAATCTGAGATACTTTGAGTTCACAAGTAGCGCGATGAGCAGTATGGTGGCTGCAAGCAGTTAAAAATCCTAGGGTTGATATGAGGCATGCTAATTTTTTCATAATAAACTCTCTGTGGCTTCTAATTGATCCAATTAATACCAATATTATTGTTATCAGGTCAACAATAATAACCTATGCCTTCAAATCACCGAACCATTTCCTTAGGGGAAGTTGCTATTGATGAGAGTTACCAAATCAACTAGCTCATATCCGATTTTTATGCAAACACCAGATTGCACCTCCGATTATCACGGCTGCTCCAACCACGCTGCCAATCACCGCTCCAACGATACATTCTGTAGAGCAAGTCGAGCTAGACTTACTCGTCAATCCATTTACGTAATCTTGGGCAACAGTTGCCGATAAAATATCTCCTCCTGCAAGATCTTCATAGACTTCAAAAAAGCCCCCCTGCATTATTGGTCAACTTTCTGAAAACCTTTAGAAGTCAAACTCAATCTCCGCGAGGAATGCAATCTTAGTTTTGTTTTTTCAAAAGGGCTCTGTGGTCGTTGCGCCAATTTTCCATTGTTTCTTCAAATAATTGTTCACCGCCAGCCACTACCTCTGAACAAATCGTGCTGACGAAAATATCAGAAGCAAGAACGGTTCCCTCAGCTGTCATGAGGGTATATTTGCTTGCTTGTTGGATAGGCTTAAGGCCGACAATAGATAGGGGCCCATAGGCCGAAATCATTTGGTCCCCCATTTGCACACGGGAAGCGCTACTTAATACTGACTCACCATTTTCAGCTCTCAAGATCATCACATGCTCTGGGGTAACAGTTATGGGCTTGGTAATAATATGCGTGAGGTTACGCAAGGTAAATTGAATAAAGTTGAAGCTCCCCTCTGATCTAATATTCCGAATAACTTCTGTCCAAATAGATTTTCCATTTTTGAATGTGCGAACTAGGTCACCTATTTTTATATCACTTATGTTTTTAAGGTGACTAACTTCATTTTCATAAACCACTATACTCGTTTGCTCTGATAAGCACGTAGGAAGACAAGCCGCAGTACAAGCCGCAATACATGAAGCCGTAAGAGCAGCCGCGCCCACTGGAGTTAATGTCACTGCTGCCGTCCCCTCACATGTCGCAAGGCAAGCGGCCATGCAAACAGGGTAGAAAGGACCAGCCTTTACGCCAAATGATGTCATTAAATTAATCATCATCAATAAAACAAATAAACGCATTTTTTTTAAAGTATTCATTTTTCATCTCCACATTTTAAGAATACCACAACCGGCATACACATTTATTTTGATCCTGCAACTTTACGAGTGACTATTGTTATTTTTCTTGATAAAAACAGCAAAAATTTCATAGCTAATTTGTTTTTATTTTTCATCAATTAGTTAATCATTTTCCATATTGCATTTTTCTTGGAAAATAATTTCGACAAGATCGATAACTGTTAAGTTTTCCAGCATAAGCACCCAATCAGCTTTAATGACATAGGGTGTTAGTCATGGTTGACCAAGGAATTTTTGAGCCAATGAATAGGAGTTAAATAATTTTGGATTTTTGAATGGCGCGCCCGAGAAGATTTGAACTCCTAACCTCCAGATTCGTAGTCTGATGCTCTATCCAATTGAGCTACGGGCGCTTGATGAGTGTGAAGCTATACAAACTTGTGAAGGGAATCAAGGATTTTTATTTGGATACATACAATCAGACCGCACGGGGCATATGCCGCATTTAGGAATGCGAGCAACACATGTATACCGTCCCAATAAAATAAGCCAATGATGAGCATGGGCTAAATAAGCTTTTGGCGTCCTGTCAAGCAAGGCGTCTTCTACCTGCCTGGGCGTGAGACCGGGAGCAAGCCCCGTACGATTGCTCACCCGGAAAATATGGGTATCGACCGCCATTGTCGTTTCACCAAAAGCCACATTGAGGATTACATTTGCTGTTTTGCGTCCAACACCCGGAAGAGCTTCTAACCCCGCACGGTCATTGGGTACTTTTCCACCATGCATTTCCACAAGAATTTTTGAAAGCGCAATAATGTTTTTAGCTTTCGTAGGATAGAGCCCAATGGTCTTTACATGTGCTTTAAGTGCATCAAGCCCTAAGGCGAGCATCTTTTCAGGAGTATCCACTTTCTTGAAAAGATCAGCAGTGGCCTTATTCACCCCTTTATCTGTAGCTTGAGCGGAAAGCACCACAGCCACAAGCAAAGTAAAGGTGTTGGTATATGCAAGCTCCGTTTCAGGATGAGGATTAAGTGATTGAAGAGTTTGATAGAAAGACTCAATGTGAGCCGAACTCATTTGCTTAGTGGCGACCACTTAAAGTTCCTTTAATCCCAAAACGTCGGCCATAGTATAAAGACCTGGCTTCTGGCCTACAACCCAAGCCGCTGCTTGAATAGCGCCTTCTGCAAACACTGTCCGATCTGTAGCTGTATGGCCAAGGCTTAAAACCTCTGCTCCCCAAGAAAAGTGGACTGTATGTTCCCCGGGCCTCTTCCCAGAACGTAAAGCTGCAATACCAATTTTATTGTGAGGCCTTTCACCTTCTGTAACAAAAGGATCATACCAAGGGATTTTTTTAAAAGCCTCCCCTCTTCCCTTCAATACAGCCTCCGCTAAATGGTTGGCTGTTCCTGATGGAGCATCCTTTTTATGATGATGATGAATTTCGAATACATCCGTATCAGGGTTTTTACTTTTAAGTAAATGGGCGGCCTTTTCCACTAACGCAGAAAGAATTAAGACCCCTACACTGGTATTACGGGCATAAACAATCGGAATGCTATGGGCAGCTTTTTCAAACAATGCATGGTGGTGGTGTGATAATCCTGTAATCCCAACCACAATTGGCTTGAGATGATTAACAGCTGCCATTAAGTGCGCTTCACAAGCTTCTGGTGTTGTAAAATCAATGACGACATCGCTATGGGTAAAAAAATCTGCTATAGAGACATCTGAATGACGGGATAAGCCTAATCCCAATTCTAGTGGAGACTTCTTAGCGGCCAAACATGCTACAATAGCTTGCCCCATGCGCCCCGTTACTCCACACAAGCCAACTTTCGGTAATGACATTTGATTCCCCTTTCTCACACACATTCTCGCTTCACTTTATTCATGACAAGGCTGTCAAACTTAGTTACACCTTATCTGATAAGGGATATGCTGTCACGACTGTTCATCAAGGGGGCAAAAAATGATATTTGTATTTGGATCTTGCAATGCTGATATGGTGATGAATGTCTCACGTCATCCCAATCCAGGTGAAACTCTTCTTTCTGAAAACTATACCCTTTATGCAGGTGGTAAGGGTGCCAATCAAGCGGTCGCTGCAGCGCGAGCCAACGCTCCTGTCACACTTGTAGGTGCCATCGGTAGCGATCATTTCGGCCCATTCATCCTGAACTCCATGAATAATGATCACAAACGATACCATTTAAACCTTGAACATATGATTCGTTTAGACGCCCCTACGGGTTGTGCCGTCATTGCAGTAGATCCTACAGGTGAAAATACTATTATTGTTTCTGGTGGCGCAAACCTTCGCCTGAGTGCACGGCATTTCCCCTTAACCCTTGTGCAAGAAAATGACTTTTTGATTTTACAGATGGAAGTGCCGCTCTCAGAAAATTGGGCATTGGCAGAGCAGATTTCCGCCAAGGGAGGGCGCATTCTCTTAAATGCAGGACCCGCTTTACCCATTCCAGCGCACATTTTAAAATTGTTAGATGTTTTAGTCGTAAATTGGCATGAGGTTAAGGTGCTCAATGAACACGCGGAAACCCCATTTTCGGATAACCAACAATTGGCGTTATGGGCAGCACAACATTTTAACATGCACGTTATTATTACATTAGGGGGCGAAGGTGCTTTTATGGCAGAACCTTCAGGACAAATCCATCAGATGCCTGCCCATCCCATTCATGTGGTGGATACGGTTGCAGCAGGAGATACCTTTGTGGGGTATTTTGCAGCCGCCCTTCATCGTGGAGAATCAGCGAAATATGCTTTAAAATCGAGTCTAATTGCCAGCGGCCTCGCATGCACACGCCCCGGAGCACAAGCATCTATACCCCATTGGCAAGAAGTGGAAGCACTACTCATTGCGTAAGATACCATCTTTTCCTCTTGCCAATTACTTTGATTCTGGTAACGTGATTCTAAGGGCAAAAATAATATTTGGTAAATTATTGTGTTAAGGAACGAGGTATCAAGATGGAAAACAAATCCAAAGAGACCCAAACGTCAAAAAAAACTTTAACCTCGCTTAAGAGCAAGCGTGGTGGAAAACGTTCTGGTGCGGGTAGACCTTTAGGGTCAGGCCGGTATCGTGAACCTACAAGCCTCATTCGTGTCCCTAACAGCTTAATGCCCACAGTGTCAGACTTACTGCTCTCTCGTATCCAAGAAACTGTTATACCATTAGAGGGACATCTTGCTGAAAGTGCCAAAGGAAAGCATATAGCTATTTCAGCGCACAAAACCCCCAGCAATGACCAGGAAGCAGCCTTACCGCTTCGATATACCTTTGATCATACCATTTCTTCTGTGGCTCATGTAGCCGATACACGAAATGCAAAACCCTATGAAATACCTTTATATGAAAGCCGGGTAGCCGCTGGATTTCCCTCACCCGCCAGCGAGTATGAAGAAGGCCGCATTGATTTAAATACCCTGCTCATTAGGCATCCTGCCGCTACTTTTTTAGTGAGAGTTCAAGGTGAATCTATGATCGGAGCAGGCATTCATCCCGGAGATTTGCTAGTGGTGGATCGCTCACTTCAAGCCCATCATGGTCTTGTAATTGTAGCTGTTGTTGATGGTGAGCTCACGGTCAAGCGGCTTCTTAAGGAAAAAGGGCAAATAATACTCATGCCTGAGAATCCCTCCTTCCCGCCTATGCCTATTTTAGAAAATCAAGACCTCATGATTTGGGGCGTAGTCACAAATGTAATTCATAACTTAGGGTGATCCATTGTCTCTGTTCTTCCTCCGACATGGACACGTCCTCTTCACGAGAGGAAACTAACACTATACAGGCATATAACTTCTGGAGTTGAGTCGGACTGTGATTCTTGTATCCTTAGACTTAAACAGCAGGATGCACACGACATGGACACGTCCTCTTCACGAGAGGAAACTAACACTATACAGGCATATAACTTCTGGAGTTGAGTCTTAATCCTGTAATCCTCTCCTGTAGTTTTGAACTTAAACAGCAGGATGCACACGACATGGACACGTCCTCTTCACGAGAGGAAACTAACACTATACAGGCATATAAC
>CANLAL010000014.1 GCA_947488045.1 Alphaproteobacteria bacterium | reverse complement strand
TCCTTCACCTTTGCTTTCGCGGCTTGTGCCATTTGGTTGGCGCCAAAACCCAAGAAACCCATGAACGGCCCAGCGCCCCATTAACTTTTAAAATAGCAGAAGAATCACTTGTAACCAGTGGATATGGTCAAACGAAACAAGAGCAGAGTGGGCGCCCTTTCACCCATCGTTTAAGTGCGCATGTTTGCGCTACTTATCAAAAAGCGTCAACGTTTCATCAAGATGCGGTATATTCTGGGATAGCCAAGAGCCGTTAGGCAGGTCTGTACAAGGTTGATAGGAGTGGTCCACTTTTTGCTGAAAACATCAAGCCCCATCCCCCACGATCTGAGTTCTAACCGAAGCCCCTAAACTCGGGGGCCAGTGGAAATGGGCACAACTGACCACCCTGTTTTAGTCCGAAGGGGTAGAACTTAACTTTGCCTCGTGATCTTGAGGCTCAATGACTAAGATCTTAGGTGTATCAGATCTCAACTCCTGCAGAATATAATGGGACCACCCCAGAATATGTGCGGCTGCTTTTTGAATGAACAATGGCGCTTGCAATAAAGTAATTTGTGCCATTTTGGGGTTCATGCCCACTAAACCCTGTATGGCTCCTATAGACGCTGAATTCAAAAGGGCACGTACATTTTCAGGGGGAATATTAATGAGAACTTGAGCCATTTCCGGCGAAACATTCATAAGGATTTGAGCTATTTCAGGGGAGGCTTCTTTAAATGCCTCCACCCATTCTTGAGAGGCTTGCCCATAGACCTGGGCCACTTCAAATGAGGCCTGTTTGTAAAACTCTTGAAGAGCCCCCTGCGTTGATGCACTCATCCCATTTTCCTGTGATGCAATCTGTTTGTAATCCTCATTTCCCTGCAAAGCAGGCACGTAATAATGTTTAACCACATAGGCTTCAAAAGTCATAATTTTGATACCAAACCAAAGCGTAATTGGGTTGGCCTTGGTTAGGTATGCTTCAACATTTCTCGAAGGAGTCCATTGAAGGGATTCATATGCTTCCACGGGAGCGCTTTCAATGAGGGATTGCACTTTTTCCGCTGAAGCTTTAGTCAACACACTCGCCATTTCTGGCGAAACCTGCATGAGATAGTAGAGACCCTCTGGAGATACCTGGAAAAATGCTTTTAACCACTCTAATGAGGCCTGGGTATAAATATCTTTAATTTCACCAGGCGCCTCGTTCCAAACGGCCCTAAACTCATCGGAGGTTTGAGCAAGGAGTAAATTCACCTCTAAAGCAGGAAGACGCGCCACTTGTCCTTGTGTACAACCAAACCCATCTTGAGTCCATGAATCCAAAGCATAGGAGGCGGTATAAGACATCTTAGCCAGTTCAATAGGTACGTTAGTTTTTTCCTGAGACATTTGGCTTTGAATACAGGGCTCAACTGGGTTATCGCCTGCTTTGGATTCAGCTGAGCTAGAAGGGGCTTGAAAAAGTAGGCTCACCAAGATAGTTGCCAGCCTTTGAATGAAGCTTGCATTATCTTTTTGTTTTATCATTTTTATCATGGAACCTTTTCCTGTTTTTGCTATTTGCCTCAACAAAAGTGTAACATGCAGTTTAATTTTTTTAAACCATTCACCCGAGTATAAATTGTACTTTTTAAAGCAAATTTTACAACAAAGGTAGACTCGCGCCCTCTTGACCATTATGTTTTAACGATCGTTTAAAGGGGAACGTACATGACACTTCTTTTAGAGTATTTGCCTTCACTCTTGAGTCTGATCTGTTTACAACTCGTGGCTCTAATGAGTCCTGGTCCAGACTTCGCAATTGTATTGAGAAACAGTTTAATTTATTCTCGAAAAACAGCCTTATATACAGCAGTAGGCATTGCCTTGGGCATCATGGTCCATGTCACTTATATTATGCTTGGGCTTGGGTTAATTATTGCAAAAACCAGGTGGATGTTTACACTCATTCAATATACGGGTTCCTGTTATTTATTTTACATTGGATATAAAGGTATTCGATCTAAAAAGCATAATCATGCCTTTGGTCACACACAGCACATAAAAGATATTTCTCCAGCTGCGGCCTTGCGATCTGGCTTTCTAACGAATGCACTCAATCCAAAGGCTATGTTATTTTTTATTAGCTTGTTCTCGGTGATGATAACGCCGCATACACCCGCGCCCATATTATCAGCTTATGGGGCTATTATTTTTATCATGACATTAGGGTGGTTCAGCATTGTGGCCTTATGCTTATCGGGCAAAAAAGTGCGAACCAAATTTATGGGGATCAGTCATTGGATCGAGCGAATCACAGGAGGCCTTTTGATTCTTCTGGGGATCAGGCTGATTTTTATGCCTAATTAATAGTCAAACGAACCTCTTGCAGAGTATTCACGCTAATATTATAGTAGCCATCGCTCTATTATGTTTTTGGGCGTTGATGAGGAGTGGGTTATATGTCAAAGAGCTTGCCAATGGATTATCGTCCCAACGAACATGAAGAATTTATGAGTGCCCATCAGTTGGCCTACTTCAAGAGAAAATTGTTGGACTGGCGCCAGGAATTGCTTGCAGAATCCACAGAAACTCTCAATCATTTACAAAACGATAGTCATAACGAACCAGATATGACGGACCGAGCATCCAATGAAGTGGATTTTTCCATTGAGCTGCGCACGCGGGACCGTGAACGCAAACTGATTTCAAAAATTGATGAAGCTTTATCTCGTATTGAAAACGGCACCTATGGCTATTGTGAAGAAACAGGGGAGCCTATTTCTTTAGCACGCCTTGAAGCAAGACCCATCGCCACGTTAAGCATAGAAGCCCAAGAACGGCATGAGCGTCAGGAAAAACTCCACCGGGATGAATAATCCCAATTTACGGATGGGGCACCCCATTCGATCTTCTGCAATGGTTGGTGAGATACATTCTACAGCCCTTGATTTCCACCTCTCTCTTTCAGCAATTACCTCTGAAAAATGACTGGAAGAAGGGAGATAGCGCTCCAAAAGATCTGCTGAGCTTGACAAAATCTGCATTTTTGCTCTAGAATGTAAGCATAATATAAGGCGCCTTTTCTTGGGCCTTAATGAGCTCCTGCGATTCCTGGGGCGTGCTTGCTCAAAAATGAGGAGACGATAACATGACACGAGTATCACTTTTTAACAGCCCTTTGCTTTTGGGTTTCGACCACTTTGAACGGGTTATTGATCGTGTTTCCAAAAACACGAGCGATGGATATCCACCTTATAATATTGAACAGATTGGTGAATCCGGATTAAGGATTACAATTGCTGTGGCAGGATTTGCACGTGAAGATCTTGGTGTCACTCTTGAAGACAACCAACTTATTGTGCGGGGCAAGCACACAGCCACAGATGACGATCAAAAAATATACCTCCATAGGGGAATTGGTACCCGCCAATTTCAGCGAACTTTTATTTTGGCAGAAGGCATTGAGGTGGCTCAAGCTCAGTTTCACAATGGCTTGCTACATATTGACTTGATGCGTCCACACGTGAACCGTTGCGTTCAAAATATCGACATTCAATCTACTGAAAAGAAGAGCCCAACAACTTTAATAGAAGGGAGCAAAAAATGAACACCAATTTCGCTACTGAATTGCGGCACATGACCGAACAAGAGCTTGCCCTCATAGGTGTCACGAAACTGGCTTATATTCGCTCCACACCTGAGGGATATGTCATTCATGACGCGGATGGCACAGTGATTATGGTCTCAGAAACACTTTCTTTAGCTCTGGATGCTATTGAACAAACTAAAATGCTTCAGGTCACACTGCATTAAGGATCGTTCTCAGCCCCGATCTACAACGAGGCATTGGTGGGCAAAGGCTTATTAAGAGTCGCCTTATCAAAGGCAGTTAACTCATTCTGAAGAATAATATTTTGCACTTTGCGCACGTAAACGCAGCCCAACTCAGAGTATTTCGTCAGCCCAGCGGCAAGGTGATATCCGCTAATGGGTTTTCCCTGCTCACGCATGGCTTTACGTTTGTTACGCAGCCCTTCATAAGCCCTGTGACTATTTATGTTGTGAATGTAGCCCTCGATAGCAGCATAGAGACTATTGAACGTCTTGAGCTTATATAACCTTTCAGTTGTCCCATCTGCAGCTGTTTTATGGACTGAAACACGTTGTCCAAAAGGGGAATTTTTCTCAGCTGCTACGTCACTTAAACCCCAGCCACTTTCTTCCACGCTTTGCCCCAGAGCAAGGGAGGGGGGAACAATATCCATTTTGTTCAATAGATCCCGCATGTTAGAGGATGGCACTTTATACCGCTGGGCCATATGGGCAACCCAAGCTTTTTCACGGTCGGTCAGCTGCGTGTAAGAACGCTTCATCAACTTGGAAAGATACTTACGATCCGCTAAAATTGTCTCATTTACCTGTAAAATCATGGGCAACATGGCTTTGATAAACATGGCTTTGCGATCTGGCGTTGAATCTGTAAGCTCAGGTTTTCTTGAACTGAGTGCTGTCACCCTAATGCGTGGCACCTCTCCTCGGCCTGCCCGCACAGCATTGATATCATAGGTGCTGGAAGCTGCAAGCAAAGGAATATCATCTGCAAGCAGGTCCACGGAGCGAATGTGGGTACATACGTGGGGCTGGGAACGATCTGTGGCAAGCAATCCAAGAAGGGTTACCAATGACACAAAAGATAGCAGGGAGTACTTTTTCATATCCATCACTCTCATCTTTTTGATTTAAGCGGCTCGTACTTCAAGAACTTCAGGGACGTAATGGCGCAGCATGTTTTCAATTCCATTTTTCAGCGTTGCTGTGGAACTTGGGCATCCGGAGCATGCCCCTTGCATCTTCAAAAACACAACACCCTCTTCAAAACGATCGAATAAAATATCGCCACCATCCATGGCCACTGCAGGGCGTACTTTTGTTTCAATCAGCTCACGAATCTGTCGAATGAGTGGGTCTGTCTCATCCAGATAAGCCGGATGTGCCTCTTGTTCAGTTTCCATAACAGAAAGACCTGAAACAAAATGGTCCATGATAACGGTAAGAACATGGGGCTTAATCAAAGGCCAATCAGCATCTTCTGACTTGGTAATGGTGATAAAATCATATCCAAAAAAGACTGCGCTCACTCCTGGAACAGCCAAAAGATTGCGTGCTAGACGAGATCCAGCAGCTTCATTTTCATTTGCAAAAGATGCTGTCCCTTCACTGAGGACCACACGACCGGGTAAAAACTTCACGGAGGCGGGATTCGGGGTTTCTTCTGTTTGTATAAACATCAACTCTCCTCTTAATTAGTCTTCACTCTTATACATAAATTGGGTGAAATGCAATCGAAAACCTACTATTGATTAACATATGGGCTGTTTTTGAGAAGAGTCAACCCTTCTTCCTCCAATCCTACTTTCTTGTTCCTGCAAAATTATTCAGATACGCATTCAATTTTTCCCCATTCCCGTTCCATTTTCCACAACATTTAACTTCTACTTTTCTCCACAGAATGAAGACTTTTTCTCGAATTTTTGGAGGAAGTAACTATTTTTTAAGCTAAATTGAGGAAAATAATGGAGAAACCTTAAGCATTAATATGTAAGGAGTGATCTTCCGATTGACCGGCTTAAAAAGAAAGGCTTTATTAATCCTCGTTTCTTTAAGTGCCTACATATGGCCTGAATGTGCACTTTCAAAGGTCGCTTACACGTATTCAAGACTTAACCTTGCGGGGGCGCAAGCGCACCACAATAAACTTAATGTACATTGTATTTCACAAAAAGAAATTGGTTCTGTAGGCCGCAACGTCATTTTAAAAGAAGCACCTGGGATCAAAGAAACAGAAGCTGATTATGCTTGCAATGTGGGTGCCCTTTACAATATTTCATGCACTGCGATTAAACAATTTCCCATTCAAGCAATACACCCCATGCTTGTTTTGGGTAAAAAACACATTCAACGGAAGGATCTTTTTACCGTTTCCCCTCATTTGCCCTACTTGATCGAGCCTAAAACGCATCGCATGTGGCTGACTGGACCCGAAGATCCTCAAGAGGTCCCCGAAACCCAACTCGCCTATTATAAAAAATCCCTTCAATTTTACATTGGGAAGCCTTTTGAACATTATTTTTGGTGCAATGATAAAAAGCTTATTCCTCACACCATTTCTGTTATTAATAGCTTTACTCCTCCCGTTTCGGTTCGGGAGATTCAGGAAATTGAAAATTTATTTATTGCCAAAAGCCTTTATCAAAAGTTTATGAACGATAAATTATTTTCCTTTGCTTCCGACATTGCTCGGCAAGAAATTCTTGTCCAGGAAGGGGGCCTTTACAGTGATATTGGCATTGAACAATCACGGGATATTATAGGGTATTTTAAGAAATATGAAATTATTCATGCCATCAGAAAAACTCAAACCGAAACTCATTTTATTGCAGCAGCAAAAGGTCACCCCTTTTTTGAGAAAAGCCTAAAATTAATTACGCCGTTGATGAAATTAGTTGCTGCATCAAATATATATATTCCCCCTTATAAAGCGAGAGGCATTTGGCAATTAGTTGCCGCTATGGCAGGTAAGACTTTCAAATCAGAAGCCTTTTTTATTGAAGGAGAAAATTACCACTATCACGGAATGTTGAGCTGGCTCTCGCACCAACAAAAAATAAGCGTCATGTATCTAGCGAATCCAGAAAACGTCACTCTCTTTGAGCAACCCGCCACGTACTGGGGGCCAAAAAAGGAAATGGATGCATATCTCCCCGATTACGCGTGTGAGCTAGGCGCGCTATTCAATATCACCTGTTCAGCATTAAGGCAGTATCCAGTAGATCATCTTCGCATTGAAGATATGCCCCTACAAGAATTAATTGAGGCCGTCCCAGCAGGCTCCGCATATTTGATTGAACCCAAAACCCATCGTATGTGGCTTACGACTCCAGAAGCCCCCCAAGAAGTGCCTTTGGACCGCTTGGCCAACTACAACCAATCTCTTCAGTTTTACTTAGGAAAACCCTTTGAGCACCATTTTTGGTGCAATGACAAGCGCTTGATTCCTCAAACAGTTGCCAGGATCAAAGATTTTAATGTACCGGTCGTCATCCACGAACTTGTAGAAGTCAGCGATCGCTTTCTTTCAAAAAGATTATTTCAAAAACTTTTTAATAGTGGGTTTCTTGCCTTTGCAGGAAAAGTTGCACGTCAAGAAATTCTTGTCCTGGAGGGAGGGCTCTATGCTGATATAGGCACCAGACAACTGAGAGATCTTGAGGATTATTTTTATAAATATTCAGCCATACATTGCATTTGGGGAGATCATACAGATAATCATTTCGTTGCCATGAAAAAGGAAGCGCCACTTTTGAAAAAAAGCCTCTCCTTTATCTCACAATTTGCCCAAGGTGTTTTGGCTTCAAACGTAAAAATTCCTCTTTCCCAAGTACATGGATATATGGAAAGGTACTTATGGCAGATGATTTCTGCGAGCGAAAACAAAACGCTTTCGTCCGAAGTATTTTTTTATGAGGGCAAAGACTATAGGCATCATGGGTTTGGAAGCTGGCGTAAATTCACAAACAATGTGACCCTCTCTTATTTGGCCGAAGATTAATGTTTTTTCTTACGCCTTCACTGAGTCCTAATCTATTTACCTTTTCATCAGCTCTCAAGCTGAACGTTCACAAAATCCCAGTTAACCAAAGATGCCATGAAAGTTTCAACGTAATCTGGACGGCGGTTTTGATAGTCGAGATAATATGCATGCTCCCACACATCCACAGTCAACAATGCCTTTTGGCCATGGGCCATGGGGAGATCTGCATTGGATGTTTTGGTAATTTTTAAGGCGTCTCCTTCACGAACAAGCCACGCCCAGCCGCTACCAAACTGAGCTAAAGCCGCTTTTTTAAAGGTATCTTTAAAAGTAGAAAAATCCCCAAAATCACGATCAATCCATTCGGCAATCAGACCCGTAGGCAAACCACCGCCATGTGGTTTCATGCAATTCCAGTAAAAAGTATGATTCCACACTTGAGCTGCGTTATTAAAAAAACTTTCTTTACCAGAGACACCCGCTGTTTTACGAATCATCTCCTCGAGAGAATCCCCCACCATATCTGAGCCTTCCAACAAGCCATTCAAGTTATTGACATAGGTTTGATGGTGTTTTCCATGGTGAAACTCAAGAGTTGTTTTTGAAATAAAGGGTTCAAGCGCTGTGTTTTCATAAGGCAATGGTGGAAGTTGGATGGACATGGTGGGTGCCTCCTATCTATGAATGACGGTTAGAACATGTTATTACCTATACCTATCTTTTGATGAGATGTCGATTTTTATGTGAGGAGAAACCAAACCATGGCCCAAGCAAATAAGTGGATTGTTTTCAGGGCCCTTTTTGTGGCCGTTTATTGTAAAGCTGTTTGCTGCTTTGCCTTTGATATTTTTATCCCTGGGCTTCCTCAAATGGCAGACAACCTCAATGCCACAATCGGCGAGTTGCAGGCCCTCATAACGGCAATTGCGCTGGGCAGCGCTCTGAACATGCTCTTTTGCGGATCTTTATCTGATGCCTACGGCCGTAAGAGAATTTTCTTGATTTGTATGAGCTTAATGGCGATTGCCTCTTTCATGTGTTGCTTAGACCTTTCACTTCATTGGATTATTTTTTGGAGATTTATACAGGGCATCGGCTCGGGAGCGCCCTTTGTATTGGCATTTGCCATTGCAGCCGATGTGGCAAGCCCTCAAAAACGACCGATATACATGATCTACTTATCCGTAAGTCTGACTTTCTTTTTAACCGTTGCGCCTATCTTAGGGGGATATCTGACCAGCACTTTCGGTTGGAATTCTACATTTGAGGCCGTTTTTATCATGGCAATAGTGGGATGCGCTCTAGTACTTTTTGTTTTACCGGAAACCCTTAAAGAAAATAGTAGACCCCACTGGCCGCATATCCTGAGAGATTACAAAAAAATGGCCAGCAATCCTGTGTTTTTTGCCTATGGTGTTACTCCAGGCCTCTTCATAGGCGCCATGGTGGGATACATTAGTGTGGCTTCTCACTATCTTATTTCAGGGCATGGATTTTCAGATGTAAACTATGGCTGGTATCAATCCTCATTCATGATCATTCAAAGCGTTGTGAGTCTCTTTCTTGGCCGCTTCATTCAACGCGTGGGCGTAAATAGAGCACTCGAAGTCTGTGTACGTACTGCCTCCCTTTCTGGAGGAGTCTATTTAATTTTGCTATGGGCTTTTCCTGCTGCCATTTGGGTTCAGATGGGTGCGCTCATCGCCTTTTCCTGTACAATTAATTTGGGAATTGTCACTCACATTGAAAAGGGAATGGCCTTGTATCCTCATGCTTTTGGCACATCATCTGCACTCCAAGGCGCCTTAAGGTCTGCCACGATTGGGTGTGCGGCTGGCCTCGCAGGTATGATGACACAAGGAAAGCCAATGATTAACGTGGGACTATTTATGGCCTTAATGGGACTTTTGATTGGAGGATTACACTACATCATCCTCCGGCCTACGCTGGCATTACGATCTTAAGCTTTTGGCTTTTTTACTGGATGGATGGCTTCATTCAATTCAATGGCTTCGATCAAATTTTCTAATTGATCAGAAGTGAGCGTTAGATCCTTTTTTTTCTTTGGAGCCAACTGGCCCTCAAGAAGAGGACCATCAAACAAAGAACGCTCCAAAGGCCCTGAGGCCTTATGGGATCTACGTTTATTGGAAAACGTCCGAATGTGAATGTTATCTGTTTTCATAAACTTATTTTACACCCTCATTCCTTAACAAAAGGTATAGAAAGCTCTCAGGAAAGAGGGTGAAGGCTTGACAAGCGCTCTTGCTTCTAAGAACCTACGAAAGTTATGTAAGAAAGAATGACCTATGCTTGCCCCATTGCCCACTGCCCATAATGAAAATTTTCGAGAGACCCTGAGTTGTTTTGCCACAGGTGTTTGCGTGGTCAGCATTGATGGGCCTGAAAAGGTGGGAGTAACCATTAACTCCCTCGTTTCCGTATCCCTAGAGCCTCTTTTGGTTTTATTTTGCCTCGGAAAAGACACGAAAACCCATGAACATTTTCTTAAATCTGTTCAACAAAATGGGCAATGGGGCATCAGCATGCTTGCTCAAGGCCAAGAAAACATCTCCAACCGTTTTACCCATTGGAACCCTGATCTTTGGGACCAAACACCACTACTGCCTCAGTCTGGTGCCCCTTTGTTGGCAGGGTGCGCCGCCTATCTCAAAGGTGTATTTGACAGCACGTTTAACGGTGGAGATCACACTATTTTTCTGTGCCGCGTCACACAGTGCTTAGCTATACCTGAAGTGCCCCCTTTGATTTATACGCAAAGGCATTATAGAGCGTTAGCGCCTTCGGCCCATAGTATCTAACGTGGATGGCGTATGCGTTAAGCTCACCAGTGGAAACGTATTAATGTAGGCATCGATGACCCCATCGTTAATGGCTTGGCTAAGGGTATCATCAGAAGCCAAGCATATGGTATCTTGATAGCTTAAGAGCTTTTGAGCTCCTTTGCAGCTGATCATATAGGCATAGGATCCTGACACATCTCGACGATCGCGTTTTATTTTTTTTAAGGTGCTATTGCCTAAGATTTTCAGGGTTCCTTTTTTAGCGTCAGTTATGGGATAGGAAAGATAAACGACATGCCATTCCGGCGGTAAATGCTTGAGAATATCCGTCACACCTTCTCGGAAGTATGATGTGTCTAAGTGCACATCGTCTTCAAAAATCATGGCCCAGGGGATTTTATGATCGCTTATATGCTGCCAAACGTGCCGGTGACTGAGCGTACACCCCAACTCTCCCGCCGAAAGAAGCCATCGATGAGGCTGATAATGGAACTTACCTGCGCCCTCTCCTTGATACATTTTTCCCATGACGAAGTGAGCGCGCCCCTCTTTCACATCACGCCCTGTAAAAGTATGCCCTTCATCATCATGAAAGGTGAGCAAATACCCATCTACGGCGCTCCATCGGGTGAAAGGTAGCTTCAAGGTATCAAGCTGCCTTTTTAGGGGAAGGTGACGTTCTGGGGTGCGGTCCAAATTGATCACATAAATATTTTCGGCTGTAGCCTGGTTTAAATCAATAGGCATCGTAGCCCACTGAATGGTGAAAAAACTTGTGAAAAGAAACCATGTGGCCGGCACAACTAGAAACCATCGGTATTTGGTTTTCATATGCTTGAAAAACATCATCATTTAGCTTTAGCTCCTAATGAAAAAAGAACTATCAACTATTAGCGCCCTCGACGCATGGTATCTAAGGTGGAAGGTGCATGCGTTACCGTCACCATCGGAAAAGGATAGATATAGGCTTCAATGACCCCCTCATTAATGGCTTTACCGAGGGTGCCATCGGATTCCCTACGTATGGGGTCCTCATAAGCCAAAAGTTTTTGAGCTCCCTTACAGCTAATCATATACGCATGGGTAAATGCTATACCTCGGCGATCTCGTTTGAATTTTTTTAAGGTATTATTGCCTAAAATCTTCAGGGTTCCCTTTTTAGGGTTATTCAAGGGATAGAACAGGTACACCACATCCCAGTCAGTTGGCAGATGGCTTAAAACATCACTTAAACTCTCACGGAAGGATGACGTATCCAGCTGGGCGTCGTCTTCAAAAACGATGGCCCAGGGGATTTTATGATCGCTTAAATGCTTCCAAACCTGGCGATGACTGAGCGCGCAGCCTAATTCTCCTGCTGTCAGAAGCCACCGATGGGGCTGATAGCGGAAGACACCTGCACCCTTTCCTTGATATATTTTTCCCATAACGAAGTCAGCGCGCCCCTCTTTCACATCACGCCCTGTAAAAGTATGCCCCTCATCATCATGAAAGGTGAGCAAATACCCATCTACGGCGCTCCATCGGGTGAAAGGTAGCTTCAAGGTATCAAGCTGCCTTTTTAGGGGAAGGTGACGTTCTGGGGTGCGGTCCAAATTGATCACATAAATATTTTCGGCCGTAGCCTGGTTTAAATCGATGGGCGCTATAGCCCACTGAATGGTAAAAAAACTTGTGAAAAGAAACCATGCGGCTAGCACAACCAGAAACCATCGGTATTTGGTTATCATACGCTTGAAAAACATCATCATTTAGCTTTAACTCCTAAGGAGCATACTATGGACCCACCCAAAATACCCAAGGTTACGAGAAGGGAAACAGAAGAAGAAATGGTAAGCCAAGGTTCAATAAGCATTTTTCCTCCAATAAAAATAAGGACCAGGGAAAGTCCATACTTAAGATACGAAAATCGATCAATAATGTCATTTAACGAGAAAAAGAGGGACCGCAGCCCCATAATTGCAAAGGCATTGGACGTATAAACAATAAAAGGATCCTTGGTAATGGAAAAAATGGCTGGGATGGAGTCCACTGCAAAAATTAGATCCGTCGACTCAATCATAAGAAGGACAAGAAAAAGCCGAGTAAAAATGGGCTTTCCAGCTTTGCGGATATAGAATTTATCTTTATGAAAGGCATCATCAAAAGGTACAAAACGTTTCATAGCCTTAACGATCCACCTTTCTTCCATACTCTGTAGCTCATCATCACCCATGAACAGCATTTTAATACCCGTAAACACCAAAAACCCACCGAACAGATACATCACCCAATGATACCGTTCAATCACCTCAGCGCCCAAGAAGATGAGAGAGAGACGCATAACCAGTGCTCCCATCACCCCCCAAAACAAAACACGCCGCTGAAGGGCGGATGGCACCTGAAAGTGCCTAAAGATCAAAACAAAAAGAAGAATATTATCTATACTAAGGGATTGCTCCACCACATATCCGATGAGAAATTGATATCCTTGGGTCGGACCTTGAAAATAAAAAAGTCCACCTGCAAAGGTTAGGGCGAGCATCACCCAGATCCCAGACCAGATGAGCGACTGAGATGTGCTCAACTTTTTAGAACCCTTATTGGTCAGGCCTAAGTCAATGTAAAGAACAAAAATCAAAAAGAGGTTAAACCAAAGCAACTGGTGGGTCATAGAACGTCCTTTATCACTGCTGCTTTAATAGCATTGAGGGTAATTTGCCTTCGGGCTAACTCATCCACTCGATCATTCTCTTTATGCCCAGAATGACCTTTAACCCATTTCCAGGTCATTTGATGGGCTAAAACCAGCACATCAAGTTCCTGCCAGAGGTCCACATTTTTTACAGCGCTTTTATCAGCTCGCCTCCATCCATTTTTTTTCCATCCATGAATCCACAAGGTGATACCATCTTTGACATAAAGACTATCGGTAAAAAGAACGACTTGAGAAGACTCTTGAATACTTTTGAGTGCCTGTATGGTGCCCGTCAGCTCCATCCGGTTATTTGTTGTGGCCGGCTCATACCCCATGAGCTCCTCCACATGATCTCCACGACGTACAAGGGCTGCCCACCCCCCTGGTCCAGGATTACCTTTACACGCCCCATCTGTATAAATTTCTATTATTTCCATGTAATTAACTATCCTCTAGCACACGCGGCAGGTTAAATCGTACATTTTCTGAACCCAATGTGATTCGCTTAAGAATTACATTGTATCGCATTTCACACGCTTGAATCAATTCCTCAACCAGAACCTCTGGAGCCGAGGCTCCTGCACTCAGGCCCAATGTTGTGGCACCACTCAACCAACGCCAATCCACATGGCTTGCATCTTGATAGAGCTTCGATTGAGGGCAACCATAGGCCTTGGAAACCTCCACCAATCTTACAGAATTAGAAGAATTTTCTGCCCCAATCACGATCATACGTTCCACAAGTGGGGCAATAGCTTTAACGGCCATTTGTCGATTGGTGGTTGCGTAACAAATATCATCTTTTTTAGGCTCTATAAGCTGTGGAAACTTTGCTTTCAATGCCTGTGCAATATCTCGTGTTTCATCCACGGAAAGTGTGGTTTGGGTTACATAGGCGATTTGAGTGACATCAGGCAAATCCAACGCGTGGACATCCTGCACTGTTTGTACCAATGTCACAGCTCCCTCAGGAAGCTGCCCCATCGTGCCAATAACTTCAGGGTGACCTTTGTGGCCAATAAGAAGAACAAAATACCCTGCTTGAAACAAATGTTGGGCTTCATGGTGTACTTTACTCACTAAGGGGCAGGTGGCATCCAAAAAATAAAGGCCGCGTCGGTTGGCTTCATCTGGCACTGATTTAGGTACGCCGTGAGCAGAGAAAATTACTTTTCCACCATTTGGCACTTGATCCAACTCCTCCACAAAGACAGCCCCTTTGGCCTCAAGATCAGCTACAACATGTTGATTGTGAACAATTTCATGACGTACATAAATGGGAGACCCAAACCTCAATAGGGCTTTCTCCACAATTTGAATGGCCCGATCCACCCCCGCACAAAATCCACGTGGCTCGGCCAAAAAAATCGTTAATGGAGGTAAGGCAGGCATCACTCACAGCTTTCTATGGAAACAAATAAAGCCTTGATCCACAATCAACAGAAAGGGCTTTACGATCATCATCTCCCGCAGTATAGGAAATGGGGAGATAATTTCTACTTAATTTTTCAGGAGGCTGGCTATGTCTGAAACCACAACTACAAAAAATGGGCCATATGGTGTGGCCGTTGAAGAAGGAAAAACCTATTTTTGGTGCACCTGCGGTTTCAGTCAAAAGCAACCCTTTTGTGATGGCGCACACAAAGGCACAGGTATGAAATCCCACCCCTTTATAGCAGACAAAACAGGTGAAGTCTGGCTCTGTGGATGCAAAGCCACAAAAGGCAGCCCCTTTTGTGATGGATCCCACGGACAAACCAGCTTATGATTCCTTCCAAATTAGGGCTTTAGGCATTACCGGTGTTTTATTAGCTGTTCGAGTGCACCTAATGATACACTGACGAAAGCTTTGCTCACTTATAATTGACAAATTGCCCTCAGAAAAATAATTGCCTTTTATCGGTGAGCCGGAATCACCCGCACTGCCAAACCATTCTCAAAATGAATTCCCTTATTTTCTGATAGGTGCGGCTCAATAACCTCAAGCCTAAGCAATGCAAATCCTTTGTTACCATAGGTGGAGGTCAAATGGCCCGCTTCTTGTTCTCCTGCATACAAAGCAGTCCCAACTTCGGGTAAAAAGCCTGTAGCCTCAATCCCAAAGACTGTTTTACGAATCAATCCTCTATGTTTGGTGCGCGCCATTAATTCTTGGCCCAAGTAACAGCCTTTGGTCCAGCTGAAGGCATGCAAGCCATCAAATCCATACTCTAAAACAATAGTCTTTTGGGGGGTCAAATCCCGAGAGGATTCTGGTACCACATGCTCAAGCCGGCGCTGAACATAGCTCTCCTCAGAAACCTTTCCTTCCCATTTTTCAGTCACTACAGTGCGAAACCCTAAGCGTGAATCTCTTGGGTCTGGAAAGGTAAATAGAGCTGAAGCTACCTGGGGACCATCGTGAACCACTATTGAAAGGGAGGCTGAAGCATCTTCAATATCGATGGGCCTTCTTAAAAGATATAGGTTTAATAGCTTGATAAGTGAAAGCAACCGCTCACCCCCTTCACTATCAATGAGTACGCCTGTTGGGGTACGAATCACAAAAAAATCATATAAATATTTGCCCTGCGGAGTCAACAAACAGCTATAGCAAGCCTCCCCGACACTAATAGATTTTAGATCCTGAGTAATGAGTCCCTGTAAAAAGGGGATGACATCTGATCCGTCCATTTTAATGACTCCCCGATTAGGGAGCTTTGCCAATAATGTCATTTCAACTGGTTACCTCTTATGGGTTGATAAAACCATCATGATTGCCTATAGATAATTATCGCGTCAAATGGGTAAATTGGAGTTTCTTTCATGTGTGGCATTGCCGGATTGAGCGCACGAAATGAATTAAAAACAGAAAAACTCCACAACCTAGCTCAAGCCTTACGACATCGGGGGCCGGATGGTCAAGGAATCTATCACACAAATACTGTAGGATTAGTTCATACACGCCTTTCCATTGTTGACTTGACAACAGGAGGGCAACCGCTTCATGGCGCTATGGATACTGTGCTGGTGGCCAATGGAGAGATTTATAACAATCCACAATTGCGCTTAGATATGGGGAATTATCGATTTAAAACTCACTCAGACTGCGAGCCAATCTTAGCTCTCTGGGAAAAATATGGCATGGACACCCCTAAGCACTTACGTGGTATGTTTGCCTTTGCCCTTTACGAACCTCGTGAAGAAGCGCTCTACTTGAGCCGAGATCCTTTTGGCATTAAGCCTCTTTATTACCTATGCACAGAGGAGGGTTTCTCTTTTGCTTCTGAGCCTATGGCATTGGTCCATGCAAAATTTTGCGCTGCTCACATTAACCCTCAAGCCCTAACACAACTCCTTCAATTACGCTACACTACAGGAGAGGATACTATTTTTTCTGGTATTAAACGTGTTTTGCCAGGTCAAACTCTCAAGGTGGTGAAGGGTAATATTGTAGACAGACGACAGTGGAGGCCTTTGGATTTATCAACGCCTAGATTTTTTGCTCAACAGGAGAAAACCTCTCTTTCCCTCAAAAAAATTCTTCCGAACTTGCACGAACATCTCAGAGAAAGCGTTAAAGTCCATCTTCAATCTGATGTCCCCTATGGGCTCTTTTTATCTGGAGGAATTGACTCTTCCATTGTTTTAAGCCACATGGCACAACTTTGCCCTCCGGAAAACCTAAGGACTTATAGCATTGGTTTTCCTGATTCGCAGCTACATGATGAACGCCATGTAGCCCGAAAAATGGCTGAGAGTGTCAAAGCGCTCCACACAGATGTGGATTTTCATGAAAGTGATTTTTGGCATCTTTTACCCCAAGTGGCTAAAGCCCTTGATGATCCTGTAATTGATTACGCTGCTCTACCTACTTTTAAATTAGCCCAAGTGGCTGCTCAAAACGTCAAAGTCGTTTTATGTGGTGAAGGTGGGGATGAGGCTTTTGCTGGATATAGACGCCACCAGCGAGCCCAAAGACCCCGTCTTTTGGGGGGAAGACTTTGGCGAGGAAAAGGCTTATTTACTGAAGTGCCCGGGGTCATCGTTGATCTGAAAGGATGGAATAATGTCCTCAATGCAACGCAACAACAAGTTAAATCAAAAAATTGGTCACGCGTCCAAATGTCCCAATACATTGATTTTCAGCATTGGTTACCAGATGACCTACTCACAAAGCTTGATAGGTGCCTGATGGCCTGTGGTGTTGAAGGGCGAACGCCCTTTGTGGATCGAGATGTTTCTCTTTATGGCTTCCAGCTTCCCGATGGTTATAAAGTCTCACTCATGGAAGGTAAGATTATTTTGAGAGAATATTTAGCTCGTTATTTTCCTATATCTGAGCCTTTCGCAAAAAAACGAGGTTTTACGGTACCAGTGGGTGAGTGGATTACCTTACGCAGCGCATCTGTTGCCAGATGGCTGCTCAAACAAGAAGGTGTAAAAGAACTCCTGACGCCAGTGGCCATAAACAACCTCTTTACCTCATTATCACAAAATAAAAATCTTACTTTACCCGCATGGTCTCTCCTATTTTATGCTGTTTGGCATGAAATTCATCTCGTAGGACGCACCCCCACAGCTGAAGAGATTTTAACCAGCTAGCAATGCTGATATTTTATTGATTTTTGTCTTAAAATGATGCATAGTAAAGTGAGAGTGAGAAATGCATTACTGACGGTTTATCATTGACGGGTCCCGTGTCCTGGCTTTACTACTTGGTATCAAAGTCGGAACGTCTAGCAACAAGGTGCAAAAATGAATGAGCTTAATTACGATGATTTGGTCCAAAAAGCCCTTAAGCAGGTTGTGAGGGATAGCCTCACCTTTGCGGCACAAAGTGGTTTACCAGGCAAGCATCATTTTTACATTTCATTTCGTACAGATCATCCGCTTACCTCAATACCAGCTTATTTAATTGAAAATCACCCCGAGGAAATGACCATTGTCCTTCAATATCAATTTTGGGACTTGGATGTTATGGATAAAACTTTTGAGGTAACCTTGAGCTTTAACGACATTCATGAGCGTTTGGTCATTCCCTTTGATGGGCTTACGAGTTTTGTGGATCCTTCCGTAAAATTTGGATTGCAATTCACCCCCTTTACTGAGACGACCGGTGAGAGCTCCCCTTTACATGTCCAATCAAAAAACCCTCAACAAATCCCTTCCTTAGAAGAAGATGCGGAAAAGCCAAATAATGTCATCATGATTGATGCTTTTCGGAAAAAATAGGATCTAGGGGATAATTTGATTGAAATACAAAACGCATTTCTGGGTGATGAAGCAGATCTGATAGGCCCACAATTTTCTCTCCTTCGCGCAATGTTGCTAGACCCCAAAAAATCTGTGCAGGCATAGTAGGGTTTAAAGAGCGCATTTTCGGTGCTTGAGCTTTCCCTAAAGATCCAATCGTTATAATGGAAGTTAAGCCATGCTGCACATGGAAGTGCTCTTGCCATACATAATCTTGATGAGCAGGCACAACGTCGATTTGCATCATAGATCTAAACTCACGCCCCACCCATAAGTTGGGAGCCTTTAGGCACACAATACACCCATGCAAGGTGTGATTTTTTTTTCCAGCCACTAAAGATAACATTAGCTTTTTAATACCTTGAGGTGAGGGCGGGTAACGTCTCGCACCTACATACGCAAGAAGACGGTTGATTGTCCACGCTTGGACTTCCACAGATTGGGCAAAAAACCATTGAATATCACAGGTTGCATATCCACATCTGAAATTAAGTGGAGCATTCTCCAGGGCTTCTTGTGCGAAACGATCCCAAACGGCAGTTAACTTGGACTGAAAAGATAGGAAAAATCTATACACATGAGACGTCGAACCAAGCAAGTGCCTACGCCAAAAGGTGCGTTCAAAGCGTATATCATCGTTACTGGGATCTGTATAAAAATCTTGCCCCCATTGTTTTAGGGTAGTGACAAGATCCTCAGGGAAAAACGATAACAGGGGACGTAATAAGATTATATTTGAATCCCCTAACCTAACTTTGTGCCGCATCCCACAGAGCCCTTGAAGTCCACTTTTATGTGTCAAACGCATGAGAAAGGTCTCGCACTGGTCTAATGCATGATGCGCTAAAGACAAATAAGTTACATCATGTGCTTCACACCAATTTTTCAGCAATGAATATCGGGCCATACGTGCCTGAGACTGAATATCGCGCGTAGGTTTTGGACCTCGCCATAGTAACGTATGATGAGAGATTCCTTTTGCATCAAGCCATTGATTAACTTGGGTAGATTCATGGGCAGATTCGTGCCGCAAACCATGATCAACTGTAAGGGCGGTGACTTGACCTCCCCCTCTTTGAACCCATTGATGCATTAAAAGGACCAAACTCAGGCTATCAGGGCCTCCAGAAACCCCTACTGCGATATGAGCAGAAGGAAGGACATCTAAAGACGCCATCACACCAGCAAACTGCTCTGGCGTTACACATTCACCTTCTAGGTGCATTTCAGGCGTTGTTTTAATTTTTGTGCACCTTGTAATGTGCCTGAAGCCATTACCTTATGGGCTTCTTTAAGTTGATCAAGCAATGCACAGGCCTCTTGAGGCTTTTTTTGTTTTTCAAAGCAAAGGGCTGTTTTCAAAAGCATTTCTGGACCTTTTGTCCCTTTTCCGTAAGCTTGATAGCCTTGAGCAAAAATAACAGCAGCCTTATCAAATTCTCCCCTTTCAAAATAGGTTTCCCCTAGCCAATAGGTGGCATTGGCAGCCAAATCATGCTCTGGGTAACGGGTCAAAAAGACTTGAAGGGCTTCGGATGCTTCTGAATACTGGCCTGCTTTTAGCATACCAATGGCCTTATCATACTGTTCTTGAAGAGACCCTTCTGGTAATGCGTCCTGAGCATTAGCTTGTGCTTGGGCACGCGCAACCTCACTTGCGTCTGGCTGTGTCTCACTTTCTTCTGGATGGGCATCAGTTGATGACTGAGTGGGAGCGCTTTTCTTAGCCGAAGCATCCATAGGTACTTCTTCAGTTGTGATCACCACCATTTCATTTTTCTCGACCACCTCAGGTTTGTGTTTCATATTTTGCAAAGCCTGACTATTTTTTTTCTCAAGTTTTTTTGAAGATAGATTTGCTTCGGCCACTTGAGTGTTTTGAGCCTTCAAGCCTTCCACTTGTGCTGAGAGCAACTTGTTTTCATGTTCCACTTCCTCTATGCGGCTTAAAAGCTGTTGAAGACGCTCTTCCAAACTTTCTGCCTGAGCGGTAGGCTCAGTTGTTGCTATAGATCCTGGTTGCTCTGATCCCCTTCCTGCATCACCTTTCGCATAGGCTTGCTTTGACAGCAAGGCCAATTGCCGCTCTAAACGGGCCAGCTTATCGCTGTCTGTTTCGCAATGGCCCACACTACTCAAAGTTAAAAATGCGGCACATAAAAGAAAAACGAATCGATTCATGGATCTTTCTTTCTTAAAATAAATAACTTCAATCTTCATTTTTAGCTCTTTCACACTGCTCAAGCAAGAACTCTTCAGTATAAGCTTAGCAAAGCATTTCTTAAAAACCCCTTACCTTAGCGTGCGTTTTAATTAACTCTTAACCTCCTTTTTCTTAAAAATCCCAATTTCTTTTAATGTTATTCTCCAGCAAGATAGGCCAGACTGAGATGACTCGTTAAGTGATGCCAACTCCCCAATCCATGCCTTTCATAATCTAAAGAAGCATAAAAGAAAGCCTCTTGGGGTGTGCTTTTTCCCTCCATAACCTCGACCAATTGCCATAAACGCACCGTTAAAAACATAGCCATATCGTGAGAAGATATGTTGATTTTTTGTTCCAACATGTATTTCATAATTGGCACAAGAAGATTTAAGCTTTTTACATAAAATGGCGATCCTTTTGCTGCAGCAATAAAATGTGTATCGACCCAAGAGCCAGTAATACACATGACCCGGTCATACTTCTTGAATGCCCACTCGATGTCGCGTAATTGCTCCATACCGATATCCGTATACATTCCCCCTTCCTATATCAGAATTTCTTGCCGGGCAATATCCGAAGCGAACGAAAAGAGGCCATCATCAAATAATTTTTTAAAAAGATCTTTAGCAATAAAACAATTCATGATTTCATTAAGCTCATGAATAATAACAGGAACTTTAAATCTTTGAATTCTTGCTATTGTTTTGGGGATCAAGGTTTTATCGTTACACCAAAAGTGATGAACAAAAGGTTTTCCCTTATACAACTGGAGTGATTTTGAGTAAAAAGCTAAGTGACTAGTGGGAACTTCTCGGGGATTTTTATGAGAAGTCAACCAAAGACGATGGGTCTTTGGCTCAATGATGTAGGGCGCCTCCGGAGAAACTAATTCAGAAATTTTTCTTAAAGTGCGCTCGTGATCGTGCTCCCGCAGAATATGAAAAAAAGGGAAACGGCCAATTGATTCACAGGTGATGTTTAAGTAAGAGGCCAAGTCACAAAAATGATCAGGTACACCACAGAAATAAGACCAACGTGTAATTTCTTCATTAGGACATTTTACCTCATATCCCCCAGTCACCCCAGAAGGAGAGAGTTTTTTGGTGGCCTCTAAGCACGATTGTGATTCGGTATATGGTTTTTTTTCTGAGGTATCTGGGACGATCTCCATTACTTCCTCTTGACTATTTATCAATCCAGAAAATACCTTGGAAGAGCAGTCAGGATCGTCCTTGAAGACGGGTTGCCTTACATAGCTATAACGTGCTCCATGAGCCGTTTGTAGGAAAACACAGCAAAACAAAAAAAATATGGATATTACGTCTTTCATGAACCCACCCTTTTGCCTTTTCACACATGTCTGTTTCTCAGACCTGCCTTCAGTGTGTCACAAAGCAAAAATATAGGAAATCTCATTATTTTTCAAAAACCGGAGCTTTGCATAAACTATCAGCAAATGGGCTTTCGTTGTTCGTGCTTCTCAACAATGGCTTCGATCCACGCAGCATAGGGCGCTATATCAATCCAGCAAACGGTGCTGTCATTGATGATATGGTTAAGAACGCCCACCACTTCTCCCAACTCATTGATCAAAGCTGCACCGCTATCTCCTTGATGTGGGATTCCATAAAGCGGATGAGGCTGTAGGGTGGCAGGCTTCATATCCTTCACCTTTTGAATATAGTATTGCATACCATTTACAGTTGAAGTTTTTTCCACAGGAATAACAATAAATCGCTTGAAGGCACCTTTAGACAATGCATTGAGCTGGCTTGTTAGCACTTGGTTTTTTTCTGCCGCAGTGCAGATAAGACCTGATCTCAAATAACGTTGAATTTCTTTAATAATGGGCCTGGTTTCTTTCGCAAGTTGTTGATAGTGGGTTTCATTGATGCCACTAGAAATCGTCCCTGTTTTTCCATAACCTACACAGCTCATCCAACTAAAATTTTTCTCCATTCCCCTTAGATTCATGGGCCTTGGAGAGGCAACTGTGATGGGGCTTTCAAGAACAAGAATTGCCAAATCAACACCACCACTATGACTCCCTTTTACATAGCCGGGATGCATATAAAAGGATGTCACCCGCCTCACTTGCTCGTGAGAACCCTCATTAGATGCAAACCGCACAATGCCAATGGAGCTCATTCCTTCGACCACATGAGCCGCCGTAAGTACAAGCCTTTTACCAATTAATGTTCCGGTTCCCGATGAGGTGGATCCTTTGGTATTTTTAATAAGTTTAATTTGACACACAGCATGATGTTCATCTGCTGCGACTTGATAGCATGAATCAGGGGTCCTTTCATCAATCAAAATACCATGAGCTGTAGCTGCCATAAGAAGTTTAGCAAAAAAGCTGATAATGAATTTCCTCACGGGGGACGACCTCTCTTTGGGGGAGCTGTTTTCCATATGCAACGTATTTGTTTGTTTTCAAGGGGCTTGCAAAATAATGCTGTTTCAGTCATTTTGTGGGGCATGTTGTGCCCGTAGCTCAGTGGATAGAGCACAAGTTTCCTAAACTTGGTGTCGGG
>CANLAL010000013.1 GCA_947488045.1 Alphaproteobacteria bacterium | reverse complement strand
CTACTCTTGAATTTGTTAAATTTATAAAATGGCGGAGGGGATGGGATTCGAACCCACGATACAGTTTAACCCGTATGACGGTTTAGCAAACCGTTGCCTTCAGCCACTCGGCCACCCCTCCGGTACGTGAATATGTAACGGTCAACGGGTCGTTCTGTCAACCGGATTCACAGACACTTTCGCTAAAAAGATTCAAGCCATGTACATGCGGCCTCTCACGCAGTATCCCTTTATTGGAAAAACGTGCCATACAAAAGTAAGCGTTTATGGCAACGCCTTTTCTTCCCTTGGACTCAATTAAACCCTCTGGCATTCCGACATGAGACCATGTATAACTGATCCAACCCGTTACAGGAGATGCTTTTAATGTCACAATTACTAATGTCAGGAAAACGTGGATTGATTATGGGCGTTGCGAATAACCATTCCATTGCCTGGGGAATCACGCGTGCCCTCCATGCCCAGGGGGCCGAGCTTGCTTTCACATATCAGGGCGAAATTTTGGAAAAGCGCATACGTCCCTTGGCTGAATCTGTGGGTGGGAAAATCATACTTCCTTGTGACGTGACTGATTCCACAAGTGTAAAAGATACATTTGATGCTCTAGAAAAAGAATGGGGCACGCTGGACTTCGTGGTCCATGCCATTGCTTTTTCTGACAAAGAAGAACTCAAAGGACAGTATGTAGACACCACCCGTGATAACTTTTTACGGACCATGGACGTTTCATGTTTCTCCTTCACCAATGTCTGCAAACACGCCAGCAGATTGATGACCAAGGGTGGCAGTTTGTTGACACTTTCATATTTCGGTGCGCAACGTGTGATGCCCCATTACAATGTGATGGGCGTTGCCAAAGCGGCTTTGGAAGCCAGTGTGCGTTATTTGGCTGTTGATCTTGGTGCAAAAAATATCCGCGTCAATGCCATTTCAGCGGGGCCTATTAAAACACTTGCCGCATCTGGCGTAGGTGATTTTCGATACATGCTGAAATGGAATCAGCTGAATGCCCCCTTAAGGCGTAATGTGACCATTGAAGAAGTCGGTGGCTCAGCTTTATACCTGCTCAGTGACTTGGCAGCAGCTGTAACCGGTGAAATCCATTTTGTGGATGCTGGATACAATGTTATCGGCATGAAAGCCATTGATGCACCTGACGATTTTATAAAGTAATGCGCTTAGCCCGAACGATTCCTTACCGCTGTCCCTAATAACCTTTGGACTTAATGGGTGAATGAATGATGCCGTATTTTTACTGGCTATACTTTCTTCAAAGTATGACGATGCTCCCTGATTATTGACATGATCCCAAGGCAGCTTAGAGATTATTTTTATACGCTTATAGAAGCCCTAGAATTATGCAATGAAAGGATTAAAGCGCACGCCATTAAAAGCAACATGCGAGCAATTTTTATGCATTAAAAAAATCCCATCTAAGAAAAGTTAACGCTTTGGCTTTAAATTTGATTTTCTGCAATAAAAAAGCCACTAATTTTTTGACTGTGTTTTATTATATTTTAAGAAATCATTTTTTCCTCAGAAAGATTCATTTGTGACTTCAATGTGTTAGAGGAGTATGCTATAAAACCCATGACAAGGAGCGACAATAAAATGGATTCCAACTCTAATAAATTTTACCTCAATGTTTAGGGAGGCCATCGTGTGTATTTCCCCAGATTGAACGGTGTGACGTTCTCAAGACCTAGACTGAGCTAAAAAAGTATAAACCCCATCGACCCCTCAACCTAGGGGGCAGGCCTGGCTTTTTTCCGCTCTCGATTATACTGAGCTCGGTTAACTGTAATATTGCATTATGTGGCACCGCTCTTAAATCTTATATTCTAAGATTGAGTTGTGCCCGTTTTTTTGCTTAAGCTGCTGACTTTCTTGAGAAGAAAACATGAGGTAATCAGGATGGGCACGTACCTCTTTGCTCGCTAAGTTTTTTCAAATTAAGTGCCCCACTACGTCATTTGAATGATGCTCATAAGGCTTTCCCGCATAAAACTGAAGAGAGGTGTTGTAAAAGTGAAGTCGATCTTCACTCACTTCCTTAGGTGCATCCGGAGATGTTAACCAGATGCGATGGGTGTTTGGTTCAATCAAGTATGGCGCATCATCACTAACAGGTATATTTCGATTTTCTTGAAAGACTGACTCATACGACTTATGCGCATCCCATATCTGATCGCAAGAGAGGTTGTAAAGAGCTCCCATCGCACACACATATTCCTTCTCGGAGACCACAGGCCTTGTTTCATCCACAAAAAAACGATCGGCTTTTGATGAGCCAAAAGGCATGAGGGTAACAAGCCCTAAAATAAACATGATTTTCCGCTGATACATTAACCTATCTCATGCTCCCTTATGCATGTTGAGAGTTTATCAAATTTCATTTAATAAAAAGTGAAGGTGCATTGAACTGGCAGGCTAAAGTCCATGGAAATGGAAAAACCACATAAAATCTTGAGTATTCTTTTTGGCGGATTAAATGGAGACTGCTGTGAGAGCCTCAGACTGACGTGCGTCTAATTTTTGGACATCAAATCCTTCAATGAGCGATTCAAATATTTGGTGCCAGTTTTTCTCCACCTGAAAACGCATGAGAACTGAGCCGATTCCCACAGCCGCACGATCCATAAAAACAAACTCTCGCGGTGGCATAATGCCCCCTAAGGTTTTTAGTTTTGTATGGACTGAATCAGCCACCTCTTTTCCAAAAAGACCGCTATGTCCTTCTTGAATAGGCCGGACGCGATCCTCCAAGAGAGGGGCGTATAAAAATTTAGCCCAAAGATTCAAGGTTTCCATGACTTCTTTTGTGAGATTTTGAAATCCCCATTGGGTGTAGGCATGATGGGCAAGATCCATATCATTATTCTGAAATGCCCGATACAAATCAATGACCCCCGCAACAAAAGATGCAGGGAAAACCCGGATACAGCCATAGTCCAGAAGGTTGATATTGCCCTCAGGCGTAAAGGTATAGTTCCCCATATGTGGATCAGCATGAAGAACGCCATAATGGTAAAAAGGCATGTACCAACCATTAAACATATGGCTGGCCACCTTATCACGCCATTGGGCATCGTGATGTGGGCAATCGTTGAGCTTAACACCCTCCAACCACTCCATCGTCAGCAGACGCTTAGTGCTTAAATCCGGGTACACATTTGGTACCTTCATAAAGGAATAGGATTTTAAAATTTGCTGATACAGCCGGATGTGTTTAAGTTCACGGGTATAATCCAACTCCTCATGGAGGCGTTCCACAATCTCATCATACATGTTGGAGGTGGCCAAGGCTGAATTAAAGCGCTCATATGCTGCAAGAAGCCATTTCAATTGTTCCAAATCTGCCTGAACGATCGATTGCATATCTGGATATTGAAGCTTACATGCCACCTTCTGGCCACCCTTAGCCAAGGTGGCTTGATGGACTTGCCCCAAGGACGCTGCTGCTGCTGCATTTTCATCAAATGTTGAAAAATGATCATGCCACTGAGGGCCCAATTCCGAGGTCATACGCCGACGCACAAAAAAGGCTCCCATACTCGGCGCATTGGACTGAAGCTCAGAAAGCTCCTGAGCATACTCATCCGGGAGCATATCAGGAACCATAGCCAAGATTTGGGCCACTTTCATGAGGGGGCCCTTCAGTTGCCCCAGGCTTTCTCGCAATTGATCTGCATGCGTAACAGAGTCAATTTTGATATTTAGGTATTTTTCCCCCGCTAGACGTGCAGCCAAACCAGACAAGGTTGATGTGACTTGAGCATACCGTTTAATTCGTGAAGAAAGGTGATTTTCATCCATGCTTAAGCTCCTTGATCACACCCGAGAAATGCGCAGCAGATTGGTACCACCAGGCGTGCCAAAAGGCATTCCTGCTGTGATCACAATACGATCCTTCTCATGGGCAAATCCATGAGTGACAGCCTCATGACAGGCGGCAGCCACCATATCATCCATATCTTTAGGATGGCAGAGCCTGACTAATGCATGCACGCCCCAGACCAAAGTCAGTTTACGCGCTGTGTTTATGGAAGGCGTTAACCCCAAAATAGGGCACATAGGTCTCTCCCGCGCGGCGCTAAATGTGGTTGATCCAGAGCAGGTAAAAGTGACCACTGCTGCTGCTTCTAAATTAGCGGCAATGTGCCCAGCTGCCGCTGTAATAGCGTCAGAGGTATGGGGCTGTGGCTCATAGCGATTTGCCTCGAGCTGCTGACGCCAAAAAGGATCTTTTTCCACGCGTTTGATGATGCGGTCCATCATGCCCACAGCACCCACAGGGTATTGCCCAGAAGCAGATTCAGCGGAAAGCATGACCGCGTCCACCCCATCGTAGATGGCTGTGGCCACATCAGAAGCTTCCGCCCGGGTAGGCGTAGGCGAGCGCACCATGGAATCTAACATTTGTGTGGCCACAATTACGGGCTTGCCCGCCTTTAAGCAGGCACGAATAATTGCTTTTTGTACGGCAGGAACATCTTCAGGCGCCATTTCCACACCCAAATCACCACGGGCCACCATGATCGCATCTGAAACGGCAATAATAGATTCCAAATGTTCAATGGCTTGAGGTTTTTCCAATTTCGCTAACACACCTGCCCTATCCCCTACTATGGACTTCACTTGTTCAACATCATGAGCTGTCTGCACAAAGGAAAGCGCGACCCAATCCACACCCAAATCCAAGCCAAAGGCAAGATCCTCTTTATCCTTCGCTGTAAGCGCAGACAGAGGAAGCTGAGCGCTAGGCACGTTCACACCCTTACGATTGGAAAGTTTCCCCCCCACATCCACCGTCATGTGGAGCACATCGCCTGTGTTTTCCACAACAGTCATGCGCAATAAGCCATCATCCAAAAGAAGAGTATCCCCCACTTTGACTGCCGCAAAAATCTCCGGATGCGGGAGACATACACGCACGCGGTCACCAGGGTTCGGGTTTTGGTCAAACATAAACATTTGACCAGAATTTAAGAAAATGGACCCTTCAGCAAAAGTGGCCACGCGAAGTTTGGGCCCTTGCAAATCCAATAAAATACCGATAGGACGGCCCACATCCTGCTCAATTTCACGAATCAACGCATGAGTTTTGCGATGATCTTCATGAGTGCCATGGGAAAAATTCAGCCTGAAGACATCGGCTCCAGCTTCATAAAGGGCATGGATTACATCCTTGGTCGCACTGGCGGGGCCTAAGGTTGCTACAATTTTTCCATACCGTTCACGCTTGATCATAGTGGCATCCTTCAAACTACTCTTTATATTATACTGAATCTTAGACCAAAGAAAAAGCATCATACGAAGGTTACACTCCGATTGCAACCAAGAGCCTTAGTCATGCCTTATCTGTCCGCTAAAAAATCATGCAATCCCAAGAGCGGAAGGTTGTGCTTGGGGAAAATAAAATTCCATCATGCAATGGCCCTACTTGTTTTCAGACTTACATAAGCGCCAGAACCTAAACATTGATGGAATAAAACAAAGAGCAAGATCAGCCTTTTGAGGAGATAGGAGATTCAATCAAGTGGACAATGCCTTCCAAAGTTTGGCGCCAATCCAAATTAAAAATCTGCGCCTCTTGATGAAAACTTTGAATGTTTTGCCAAACCTGTACCCAGTGACCCAAATCATGGGCTTTTAAACGATTCAAACATTGGTGATCTTCAGCAGTTATCCCTTGAGTTTGTCCGGAAAGATAGTTCATGATCTTTCCAATATATCCGCTTAAAAACTGAAGAAGCAGCTGTACCGCCTCTGGCTTTTGATCAAAATGCTTCTGCAGCCCCATCACGGCGCGCATGCCTTGTCCTTGAAAGGCACTGTTAAGTAGAATCAGAAGCTTGGCATAAATCACCTCACCCCCCTCTTCTTCCAGGCGCATCATCTGACCCGGCGCTCCATCACCTAATGCATAAAGCCCGGATGAGGGCACGGGGCGCGCTTGGGAAACATAAACTTTTTCCACCTCTTCGGGAGCAAGCGTTGCAAACGGCACCATTTGGCAGCGGGAACGCAGCGTCACAGGCAATCGGCCTGGCATGGCCGCTATGAGCATGATCAGGCTGTGGGCTGGGGGCTCTTCTAAGAGCTTTAGCAACGCATTGGCTGCGTTCTTATTAAGTTCATCAGCGCTGTCGACGATGACTACCCGCCACCCACACTCAGCGGGTGTTTTGCGCGAAAAGGAAATAGCCGAACGCACATCATCCACCGTGATGAATTTTGGCAGATTTCCCTCTTTCCCTGGCAAACGCTGTAGGGTGAATAAATCTCCATGGCTACCTGCTGCCACACGGCGAAATAGGGATGAAGCGTTGTCAATATCCAGGTTTTGAACACCTTCACACGATCTTTTGCCTTGGGCCAAAAGCGTGCGCGCCAAACGAAATGCAAAGGTAGCCTTTCCAAGGCCTCGAGGGCCGGTTAGCAAAAGCGCATGGGGAAATTTATCCTGCTGCATGGCTTGGAGAATGTGCGCCTCCACTTCCTTATGGCCAAAAAAATGAGGGTTTTCGCGTGGGTGTAGCATGCTTAGAGCCAACCTTTTTTCTCAAGATGCTCCATGGCGAGCTGTAAAATATCTTGAGGGGGTAAGGTGGCATCAATCAAGCAATAACGATCGGGGTTTTCATGAGCCATGTCTAAAAAACTTTGGCGAATTTTTTGATGGAAGCTGAGCGGCATTTGTTCAAACCGCCCCTCTTCATTTTGAGTTGTGGCCAAACGATGTGTGGCCCTGGCCAGACCTAACGCGGGATCAATGTCTAAAAGAAAAGTCAAATCAGGCTTCAACCCCTCAGAAATCACATCATAAAGGTTTTTAATAAACCCCACATCCAATCCCCCGCCGCCCCCTTGGTAAGCAATGGTAGAGTCCACAAAGCGATCGCACAAAACCCACTGCCCTTGCTTTAAGGCAGGCCGAATAAAGTTCACGATGAGATCTCTGCGTGCCGCAAACAAAAGCAAAGTCTCTGACATGCGATCCCAGCGCTTTACGGAGCCTTTCAACAGAAGACTTCGAATTTCCTCTGCTCCTGGCGTGCCGCCGGGTTCCCGCGTTGCCTGGAACTGAATTCCTTTTTGAGACAAAGCCAGTCCAAGCCCCAAGATAAAGGTAGATTTTCCCCCACCTTCACCCCCTTCAATGGTAACAAACCGACCTGTCACGTTTTACCTACGTTTGATCCATAAATAATCCGGCCAAATGTGGACTTAATACGCTTAAAAAATCCAGCGGTACCAATCGCTTTTTCTGGGTAGAGATCAAACGCTTCATCTGCCTTACCCGGGACCTTCAAAATCAATTTTGCGGCGCTCACCTGAGGGTCAATGGGTGCAAGAAGGGGCTTCTTATAAACCAAATGTGCGCTGACCTGTGACTTATGGTTGCGTGGCAAGGTAATGTATATGGGATTTTTTACCACTAAAGAAACCGTGTCCTCCACTCCACCTGCAACATCCACATGATCCACATGCTGACCTGCATTGGCAATTGTGACACTATCATACTCTTTAATAGCCCAATTGATTAGGCGCTGCAGCTCGGTCGAACGTTCATTCATAGAGTTCAAACCGTTAACAACAACGATGATGCGGCGATCCCCTTGAAGCACTGAGGCGACCATACCATACCCTGCTTTTTCTGTATGACCTGTCTTAATGCCATCCGCGCCCATGTTTTTATATAGTAAAGGATTTCGGTTGCCTTGCTTAATATTGTTGTGAGTGAACTCAGTTTGGGCAAATAACTTATATTCTTCCGGAAAATCCTGAATCAAGCGTTTTGAAATGATAGCTAAATCATGAGGAGTGGTCACATGCTGCGGGTCAGGTAACCCGGAGCTATTGATAAAACAAGTGTCTTTTGCACCCATATCATGAGCCATTTGCGTCATTTTCTCTGCAAAAATCCGTTCGTTCGCATGAAAACCTTCGGCCAAAGCCACACAAGCATCGTTACCCGACTGAATAATGGCCCCCTTCAAAAGGTTTTCGATGGATACATGCTCCCCCAGCTCCGCAAACATGCGCGATCCTTCCGTTTTATAAGCATTCTCAGAGATCACAAAAGTTTCAGTCAGCTTACGCGCGCCTTGCTTTACTTGGGCTAAAGCATAATAGACTGTCATAATTTTCGTCATGGACGATGGATACATGGGCTGATTTGCATTTTTTTCCATCAATACTGTGCCTGTGTTTGCTTCCATCACTAAAGCATGAGTGGCGGGTGTTTCCAGAGTGCCTAAAGCTTGGCTCGAAGAAGGAGTTTTAGGTAAATTCTCACCTTCACTTACGGGTAGGACTTGGTCTTGTTCGCTGGATTGCGTGCTTATTGCAGATTCTCCTGCAAATGCAGTACACGTGGCGATAAGGGCCGCCCCAAGTGTGGGAGCAAACCTACTCCAGAACAATTTTTGCATCCTTATACCCCATTCTAATTGTTTTCTCTAATATCGTATCTGCTTTTTCAACGTTGATAAAGGGCCCCATCCGCACCCAATAGACGCTTTGGTTGCCAAAACGCTTATTCTTCATAAGCGTCCGCCCATAAGGTGATAATTTCCTCATGACAATATCCGCATCAGCTTTATGCCCAAAGACACCTGCTTCCATGTAAATCTGACGAAATGGCTGTGGCCGCCCCTGCTTAACCATACCTGTTTTGGGAATAGCCGGAGGATGATGGGCGACTTGAGCTTCCAAACCTGTTGCTGGCAACTTTTTGGAGCCTATGAATTTTCCATCTAGTGTTTTGACTAACACTTTTTTATCAGCCCGCGGCAAAAATCCGACAGTTGGCCCTGCATCATCCAAACCTTGATGGAGCGCAATGGATTCTTCTACCACAGCTTCAACCCTAACTTTTGCCGTGCCCTTATTTAGAAAGCCAAGGAGTTCTGCGGCTTTCTTAGAAACATCAATGATCCGGCCTTGAATATTATGGTGATGCACAAAAGGGCCACGATCATTCACGCGTAACTTGACCATGCGGCCATTTTCTAAGTTTGTTACAATGGCAATACTCGGCAATGGGAGTGTTCGATGAGCAGCTGTGACTTTGTTTTGATCAAAAATCTCACCCGCTGCGGTTTTTTTCTTATCAAATCCCGGTCCATACCAAGAGGCAATGCCCATTTCATCATACTCATAGTGGTGTTGAGGATAATGCCACTTGCCACGGATTTGATAGGGTTTAGACGTGGCCTTATATGGCGCCTGAATATTATGGGATGTACAAGCGCTTAAGAGAAGGCATAGCCCGCCACAGAACACCAATAGGGCACGTGGGTAATTTATCATGGACATTGCTCCCCTTGCCATTTATGGATTTTTACGGCCGGCAATATGTGCCGCCATTGTGGCAATGGTAATGCCAAATCGTTGAGATTTATTCCAATGCATCAGCACTTTAAAGTTATTATAAGCTAAATAGGCTTCGCCTATATCTGGCCCATCAGGACGAATCAAACTGGCTTGCAAGGAAGATTTTGGCAAAGCCTTGCCACTTACATCTTTCAACCCCAAAGCGGCCCACTCATTCACTGACTTTGTGTTTTCAAGACTAATCCATGTGGGATCAAATCCTGCAGGTAACTGAATGGGGTGCAGAATGCGTTCATTCATATTCCATCCTTCCATATGTAAATAGTTACCAATAGAGGCAAAAATATCAGGTAAGCTAGCCCAAATATCAGCAGTCCCATCCCCATCGGCGTCTACGGCTTTATCTCGATATGCGGTGGGCATAAACTGACACTGCCCCATGGCACCCGCCCAAGACCCCACTGGGTTTTCTTTTGGCATGCGCCCAGACTGATGCAACGCTAATAAGGCCAATAATTCTGATTCAAATAACGCTGCACGTCGCCCCTCATGAGAGAGCGTGGCTAAAGATTGAGCGACGGGAACATCCCCCATGTTTTTGCCAAAATTAGACTCTGTTCCCCATAGAGAGACCATTACATGAGCTGGAACATGGTACTGCTTTTCAACTTTCATAAGGAGTTTTTTATGCTTTTGATAGTTGGCTTTGGCTGGCTCTTCAATACGTTTGATCACATTTTCACGATAGACGGCCAAGGGTTGAATCACCTCAGGCTGTTTACGATCTAATTTTACAATGTCTGGATTTTGCTGTACCAAACCCAAAACCCGATTAAAGGTTTCCACAGTGATCCCAGCCGCCACAGCTTTTTCATAAAACTGATTTTTCCACTCTACAAAAGATTGTTGCGGGGTTTCTGCAGAAGGCTGTTTATGAGAACAGCCAACAGTAGGAATGAGCAAAAGTGACACGAGAGCTCCCGTAAAATAATGCCTGATCATCAAATTATGGCCTTTCTTTTGAATATTTGGCTTGTAAAAACTCAAGATGACTCGCTAACGGTCTAAGATCCAATTGATATTCTTGAGAAATATTATCATTTAAAATCAAATATATAAACTCCACAAGATCGATGAGTTCATCGGATGTACCTGCTTCTGCCCGCACCACCACCAAACTTTCAGTGTTAGATGCCCTCGCTAACCACCAGCCACCCTGCCCCGGCACACGCACACCGTCCAGGTCTGAATACTCAATCTCAAGCTCATCGAGTTCATCAGCAATAAAGGCTACCACATCCTGCTTATGCTTATCCAAGCAATGGAGCTTAATTTCAGGCGTCATTTTTGTTTGAGATAAAACATCCAAATATTGAGCAAGAGTTGTGGTGGATTGGGTAAGAAACTCCACCAAACGCAATGCTGCATAAAGTCCATCATCAAAGCCATAGTAACGGTCCTTGAAGAAATAATGACCACTCATTTCACCGGCCAATACTGCATCTGTGTCAATGATTTTTTGTTTGATAAAGGAATGCCCAGTGCGACACATGATGGGCTTACCACCTTCAGATTTGACAAAATCAAAGAAAACATCTGAGCATTTTACATCACCAATAATGGTGGAACCTGGACTTTCTCTTAAGACCGCCATAGCAAAAAGCGTAAGCAGTTGATCACCATAAAGCATGCGCCCCTGGCCATCTACAGCGACCACGCGATCGGCATCCCCATCAAATGCAATCCCCAAATCCAATTTGTTTTGGATCACTGTTTCAATGAGCTCAGAAATATTGGATTTTTTAGTAGGATCCGGAAGGTGACCTGGGAAGTTCCCGTTCACCTCAGCATTAAGGAGGGTATGGCTACCTGGGATAAGGCTCAACATTTTTGGCAACACACAGCCAGCCGCTCCATTTCCACAATCCCATGCAATCTTAAGAGGCTTTGAAATATGCGTTTTGGCAAGCAATCCCTGGGTGTAAGGTGCCATGAGGTAATCTGTGCTTAATTTTCCTGGTTCTTTAGGCCAAATCCAAGTGCCTGCTGCAGCTATTTTCCCTAATTTTTGAATATCTTCTCCAAAAAACGGTGCGGATTTCAGCATAATTTTAAAGCCATTATCCTGCGGTGGGTTATGAGAACCCGTGACCATAACCCCGGCATCCACTTTTAAATGTAACACACTAAAGTAAAGATAAGGCGTCGGCCCCAAGCCCACATCAATGCAATCAAGCCCACAGGCAATAAGGCCCTGAACCAGAGATTTAGCTAAAATAGGAGACGAGATACGGCCATCATATCCCACAGCTACCCGCTTGGCCCCTTGAGCAGCCAAATGGCTTCCTAATGAACGGCCCAATGCATAAGCATCTTCTTCAAAAACAGTTTTTCCATAGGTGCCGCGAATATCGTAAGCACGAAGAATTTCAATATTAAATATGTGGTTTTTCATGGATGACGTTATGCCTTACTCTTGTTCAGGGGGAATGTAGACCTCACGGCCCACTGAATGGTATTCAAAGCCAGCTTCTTCAATTTCTTTAATTTTGTAGACATTCCGAAGATCCACCATGAGAGGGTTCAGCAAAAGACTTTTTGCCTTTTCCAAGTCTAATGCTCTAAATTCATTCCACTCTGTAAGAATCACAAGACCATCCGCCTCTTCCATAGTTTGATACGCATTTTGGCACCAAATCACATCAGAAAAGAGTTGTTCAGCAATATGCATAGCCGCCGGATCATAGGCCCGAATCGTAGCGCCTTGCTCCTGCAACATGGGAATAATATCTAAACTTGGGCTTTCTCGCATGTCGTCTGTGTTTGGCTTAAATGTGACGCCCAAAATGGCCACAGTCTTCCCTTCCACAGAGCCATCAAAGGCTTCAATAATTTTAGGCGCCATAGCTTTACGCCTTGCAATGTTGCTTTCATGGACGGCCTCCACGATACTCATGGGCGCTCCCATGTTTTGAGCCAGTTTTGCCAAAGCAAGTGTATCTTTGGGGAAGCAAGAACCCCCATACCCTGGACCTGCTTGTAAAAAGCGACCGCCAATGCGAGTATCTAAACCCATCCCTCTTGCGACATCCACCACATGTGCGCCACATTTTTCACACAGGTCTGCGATCTGATTGATGAAGGTGATTTTCGTAGCTAAAAATGCATTTGAGGCATATTTTATTAACTCAGCTGATTTGATGGTCGTAAAGAGAATGTTAGTGCCATTCAAGTAAAGTGGTCGGTATAGTTGCCGCATGGCTTCAGCGGCACGCAAGGTATCTGCACCAATGACGATGCGATCAGGCTGCATAAAATCTTCAATTGCAGACCCTTCCCGTAAAAATTCAGGGTTTGAAACCACATCCACATCCGCATCAGGAGCCAAAGTCGCAAATAAGGTTTTAATCATATCTCCTGTGCCTGCGGGAACCGTGGATTTGGTGGCGACGAGGGTATAATCAGTCAACGCCTCGGCCATTTCTTCTACCACTTCGATGATATAAGAAAGGTCTGCCTCACCATCTTCTTCTCGCATGGGCGTGCCCACAGCCAACATAACGATATCAGCTTGGGCCACCGTTTTTCTTAATTCTGTTGTAAACTCAAGGCGCCCTTGCGCCATGTTGCGGGCAACAACTTCATCAAGGCCTGGCTCAAAAATGGGGATGTGTCCCCTTTGCAAAAGATCGATTTTACTACGGTCTTTATCAATACATGTAACAGATACACCAAATTCCGCGAAACAAGCGCCAGAAACTAATCCTACGTACCCTGTTCCTACAATTGCCAGTCTCATTTTTTCCTCATTTGTTTTATGACCACACCGAGTGAGTTCAGTATGACAAACCTCTTTACTGTCATTCCGGGCACCCCTTCGTCATCGAAGGTCAACGCCCCAGCCTGTTAGAGCCACCGCATTAAACTTGCACGGATCTTTTCCCCCATTAGCGGATCGCGCAGGCCATACGCCACCTGTGCTTCCACCATACCTTCCACACTGCCACAATCAAAGCGATGGCCGTGAACAAGCAACCCTGTTAACCCATGCGTAGGAATCATTCGAGAGAGCGCATCAGTCAGTTGGATTTCGCCGCCCACACCGGGTTGTTGCGTCTCTAAAACCTTGAATATATCTGGATGCAGGATATAACGCCCTATTATGGCTTTGGTAGAGGGCGCCTGTTCTGTCGTTGGCTTTTCAACAACACCTTTGGTCTGAAGTAAGTCACCCTTTTGACTGGCAATATCCAGAACACCATAAGCACTTACTGCATGCGGCGCCACATCCACAACCGCCGCCATGTTTCCCATGGAAAGGTCATATTGATCTGCCAGCTGCTTAATGCACGGCTGATCACACATCATTAAATCATCAGGCAAAAGAATGGCAAAAGGTTCATTTTGAACCCAGTTCTTAGCACACAACACTGCATGACCAAAACCCAGAGGTTTTGTTTGACGAACGAAAGCAAACTGTCCTCCTGCAGGTACCGTTGATTCGATGCGACTCAATAATGCGGTTTTTCCTGATTCAGCAAGGCGTGCTTCTAACTCAGGGGCATGATCAAAGAAATCTTCCAGGGCATTTTTCCCCCGACCATTTACAAAGAGAATTTGTTCAATCCCCGCCGCAAAAGCTTCTTCAACAGCATACTGTACGAGCGGTTTATTAAGAACAGGCAACATTTCTTTAGGAACGGCTTTTGTCACAGACAAAAATCGGGTTCCAAGCCCTGCCACAGGCATCACTGCTTTTGCAATCGCAGTCATTTATACATACTCACTAACCATCTTGTTTTACACACTAACCATGGCATATCACACTTATGTTTGCCGTAACAAGAGCGCATAGATCTTTAATGTCTCTTGTTCCATCGCCTCTAAGCTAAAATGCGCACGCACATGCTCAAGCGCCTCTTTTTCCATCTTTCTTCGACTTTCCCGCGTAAGTCCCAAAAAAGATTTCAGGGAAGCTGAAAGAGATTCAGGTGATTCAGGCGCCACAAGCCATCCTGTTTGTCCAGGAATAATTACCTCCTGCGCGCCTCCATGGCACGTGGAAATCACCAGGCGCTCCATAGCCCCACTTTCTGCAAAAATACGCCCAAAAGCCTCAGGCTCCCGAGAGGGTGCCATTACCACATCACATGCACGATAGGCAGCGGGCATATCCATTTCATGGGGCATAAAGTGCACACAATCTGTCAATCCTAAACTAACAATCAACTTATAAAGCTCACTCTTGAACGTTTGATGGGAACCAACCTCACCTAAAATTAGCAACTGGACATTCGTACTTGGGCTCTGCTCTTGGAACAAATTCAGAGCCTGTAAAACATCCTCATGACCTTTCCAACGGGAAATACGGCCTGGCAGCAAAATAAGTGTTGCTGCCTCTGCAATGCCCCAACGCTGACGCAAGGCTTTAGCCCTCTCATCCACACTGCTAGTGGGAGCAAAAAGGGATAAGTCCACCCCCCGATGAATCACACGGATTTTGGGCGTCAAATGGGCTCCATGTACCGCGATGATATGGTCTTTAATAAAGGAGGAAGGCGCAATAACCACATCCCCCTTTGTCATAACGCTATTATAAAAACGCTTGATGCCCCAGGTTCCATTATATGTTCCATGATAAGTGGTCACAAACGGAACCTTCAACTTTTTAGCCGCCCACCAGGCACTCCATGCAGGCGCACGGCTACGCGCATGAATGAGCGATACACCTCGCTGCCGGGCCACTTTTAGCAAAGAGCAAAAGTTTTTCACTATTTGAACGGGATTTTTTGAGTGCATGGGAAGCGTCACATGGCAAGCCCCTTCCTTAAGTGACTCGACCAACCGACCGCCGGAGGAAACCACTAAAGCCCCCCAACCTTTACGGACAAGAGCACGGGCAATATCAATCGTACCCCGTTCAACACCTCCCGCACTCAATGCAGGGAGGACTTGACAAATTAGTGGTTTCGTCATGAGCTAAGCTCCTCACACAGGAGTTTCATATTATGCCTCATCTTTTTCCGCGCCCTCATGGGCCTTCACTTAGCTACCACAAAATCGCTGGCCGGTCACCTGCTATTGTTTTCCTGCATGGGTTTCATTCCGATAAGGACGGGCAAAAACCACAATATCTTGCGCAATTTTGTAAACAGCATGACCTTGCTTTCTATGCCTTTGACCACAGCGGCCATGGCCAGTCAGAAGGAAACTTTGAAGAAGGCACCATTGGGCAATGGCGGCAAGACACATGCGACATGCTCGACCATGTAATCCAGGGCCCAGTGATTGCTGTGGGCTCAAGCATGGGGGGGTGGATGGCGCTTTTAGCCGCTCTAGATCGGGCCGAACACATCGTGGGAATGGTGGGAATTGCCGCAGCCCCTGATTTCACCACACGACTCATCACGCCCAATGCGTCTCCTGAACAACATAACCTTCTTAAGTCTCAAGGTTACTTTCTACGCCCCTCTGCTTATGGCCCCCCTTACCCCATTACTCAAAAGCTTATTGAGGAAAGCCAAAATCACACGGTCATGAAAAATCCCATAGAGCTTAATATCCCCACCGTTTTGCTTCATGGCATGCGTGATGTGGATGTGCCTTACACAGAATCCATTGAGCTGGCAGGAAAAATTACAGGTCAGGATGTAGAAGTTATTCTGCGGAAAATGGGTGATCATCGACTTTCTGAAGCTGATGATCTGACATGTTTAGGGCAATGTTTAGAAAGGATGATTCAAAAAATCAATATATGAACTCAAGTGAATGTTTAAGACTCGCCAAAGGAAGAAGGGGAAAGGTGAGCGATTGGCCTGTAGGGAAAAATTTTACAACGTCTTTACTGATATGTGTAAATTTTGAGGGCATTTTTCTGGGCGAATGAGATTACATTTGTATTGATCACATAAATCGTCACTTAAATTTTGCAATACATTTATTCTTTTATTTCTTTCATAAGACTTGCATGTACCACCCTAAGCCTTATAATCAGCAACACAATATCAACTCGAGGAATCTTATGCGCCTATCACAATATTACCTGCCCACACAAAGAGAAACCCCCGCAGACGCACAAATTGCATCCCATAGGCTCATGCTTCGTGCAGGAATGATTTATCAGTCCACCTCAGGCATTTATACATGGCTTCCATTGGGTCTGCGCGTTTTACGCAAAATTGAACTGATTGTGCGGGAAGAAATGGATAAAGCCGGCGGCATTGAACTGCTCATGCCCACTATTCAATCCGCTGAAGTGTGGCAGCGGTCGGGACGATATGACAGCTATGGAAAGGAAATGCTCCGGTTTAAAGATCGTCACGATCGGGAAATGCTCTATGGCCCCACAAATGAAGAGCTCATCACGGAAGTGTTTGCTCAGCACATCAAAAGTTACCGGGACTTGCCAAAAAACCTCTATCATACCCAATGGAAATTTCGGGATGAAATCCGCCCACGCTTTGGTGTAATGCGCGGACGTGAATTTTTGATGAAAGACGCCTACTCTTTCGATATTGATTATGAAAGCGCTAAAAAATCATATTGGAATATGTTTGAAACGTATTTGAAAATCTTCAAGCGACTTGGTTTAACAGCCATTCCAGTTCGGGCGGATTCAGGTGCCATTGGCGGTGACTTGAGCCATGAATTCCAAATTCTTGCACCAGCTGGTGAAAGCACTATTTATTATGATAAAGCATTTGATCTTGTGGATTTTGACAATGAAGAAAGCATCACACAAGTCCAACACCTTTATGCCGCTGCAGATGAAAAGCATGACGCAGCGTCATGCCCTGTTTCTACTGAAAACTTGCGCCAAGCTAAAGGTATAGAAGTAGGCCACATCTTTTATTTTGGCACAAAATATTCCGAACCATTTAACGCAAAAATCACCACACCAGATGGTAAACAGGTTTTTGCTGAAATGGGATCTTATGGTATTGGTGTTTCTCGGCTCGTAGGGGCTATTATTGAAGCCTGCTTTGATGGTGAAGGCATCAAGTGGCCGACGTCCGTAGCTCCCTTCCAGGTGGGGCTCATTTGTGCAAAAACACATGACCCGAAGGCCGTTGGTTTTGCTGATGCTGTGTATGCAAAATTGCTCGAGGTGGGTGTTGAAGTTCTCTATGATGATAGAGACGATCGCCCCGGCGCAAAATTTGCCAACATGGATTTGATTGGTTTGCCCTGGCAAGTGATTGTGGGCTCTAATGCCGTTGAAAAAGGCGTGATCGAAATTAAGCAGCGCGTCAATGGTTCCAGGCAAGAGTTAGACCTTACCTCCTTCATCAATCAATTGGTTGTGTAGCCTATGATCCGACCCTTTGAGAGGTTTATAGCAGGACGCTATATGCGTTCCCGTCGTCAAGAAAAAATGGTTTCCATCATTGCCACACTTTCCTTTATTGGCATTATGTTGGGGGTAGCCACCCTTATTATTGTCACAGCGGTGATGAATGGCTTCCACAAAGAACTCTTGGGACAAATCTTAGGCTTTAATGGGCATCTACGTTTGTATGGCCAAGGGGCCCAGCGCCTCACCCATTATGAGCAATTGGTCACGGATGTAGCCCAAGTAAAAGGCGTGACGCTTGCCCATCCTTTGATTGAGCGGCAAGCATTAGCCTCAACAGATGCAGGCGCCACAGCTGTCATTGTGCACGGCCTTAAAGCTGAAGATATGGCTGCGCGTCCCCTCCTTCACGATCATATTCAATGGGGATCCATGGAACTAGGCCCTGACGATATCCTTATTGGCAAAGGAATGGCGGAAAAGCTGGGAACCTTAGTGGGTGATCATGTGAGCTTATTACTCCCACAAGGTTCATCGACTGCTTTTGGCAATATTCCACGAAAAAAAACTTACTGTGTCAAAGGTATTTTTGAAGTAGGGATGGTCAATTATGACTCAGGTTATTTGTTTATGAGCCTTGAAAGCGCCCAAATGTTCTTCAAACTGCCTCAAGCTTGTACCAACATTGAGTTGTTTATTGACGATTTGAATAAAGCCGACCAACAAGTTAGAAAACTCATGCAAGTCCTCCCTCCCACTGTAGGCGTTTTGGACTGGCAAAAAGCCAACACAGGCTATTTTGAGGCGATTAAAGTGGAACGCAATGTGATGTTCATCATCTTAACCCTTATCATCTTAGTGGCTGTCTTCAATGTGATTTCCAGCCTGATCATGTTGGTAAAAGATAAAACAGCGGATATTGCCATTTTACGTACTATGGGCACCAGCCGTGGGTCCATCTTACGCATCTTTATGACTATCGGCATGAGTATTGGCTTAACGGGCACGCTATTGGGCGGAAGCTTAGGAATCCTAGTCGCCACAAATATTGAGTACATTCGAAAAGGGCTTGAAAAGCTCACAAACAGCAATTTATTCCAAGCCGAGATATACTTTCTTTCCAAAGTTCCAGCAGAAATTGACGGAATGGAGGTTCTTAGCATTATGCTCATGGCTATGGTACTCACACTTCTAGCCGCTCTTTATCCTGCTTGGCGGGCCTCACGCCTTGATCCTATTGAATCCTTACGGCAGGTGTAACCCAAATGCTGAAATTAGCTCATATCACAAAAAGCTTCGATCTGGATGGGCAGCAGGTTTCTGTTTTGAAGGATATTACCCTTCAAGTCAAACCTGGTGAAATTGTTGGGCTCATGGGCCCTTCGGGATCTGGAAAGTCCACATTGCTTCACATTGCTGGACTTTTAGAAAGCCCCTCCAGCGGGCGCATTCTCATCGGAGGCGAAGAAACAGCCGGTCTCAGCGATTCCCAAAAAACCGAACTGAGATCTTTAAAGATTGGATTTATTTACCAAAGCCACCGCCTGCTTCCTGACTTTACAGCGCTGGAAAATGTTATGCTTCCTCAACTCATCGCAGGGCAAAGCAAGCAAAAGACGGTGAAAGACGCAACTGAACGGCTCACACGGGTGGGACTTGCTCATCGGCTTAATCATCGCCCCACAAAACTTTCAGGTGGAGAGCAGCAACGGGTAGCCATTGCGCGGGCATTGGCAAATAATCCTCTGCTACTTTTGGCCGATGAACCGACAGGAAATTTGGATTCATCAACAGCAGAGAGCGTTTTCAATCTATTGTTGGAGTTGGTTAAATATCACGCTATGGGCGCGCTGATTGCAACTCATAATCCTGATCTTGGAGCAAAGATGGATCGTGTCATTCATCTTAAAGATGGCTGCATTGTTGCTAAGTGATTTTTTAAAAAGCACCTATTGCCTCGCGGGTTTTTCTCAACAATACTGCTGTAGATCAACATTTAAATGCAAGTTTTTTCCATAGATAAGGTAAAAACATATATTCGGCAAAATATAGTTAGAATTTGACGCTATTGTAAAGATCGCATCCTTGATATCCATCATATGTAGCCTTTATCAAACTCAAATTAATCTTACATGTTTTTCAGTGAGATTGTTTCGCAGAGGATTGAGACTGGAGCCCAAACGTTATTCAACCGAATATATGCCTTGAGTTTGAACTTCATCATCAAAATATTTAATGAAAAAGTACTTGTTCAATTTAGGATTTTTAAGGTTTTTCCTAGAAAACTCTAGCTGAAATCCTCATTTCTGATAAAAGCCAGGAGCATAAACCTCCCCCGTGACTAAATTAATATTATTAAAGCCCTTATTTTTAAAACGTTGCTCTAGATCATGAATTAATTGCGTCCCATATCCTTTGCCGCGGTGAGGGCTATCGATCCATAAATCTTCTATATAAATTTCTGCATATGCAGTATAGGCATTTAGAACGCCAATGGCTTCGTCCTGTTCATCTAACATAAGTAAGGTGAAGCACTTGTAATTTACAACAATACCTTGGCTGGCTTCATAAGCTGTAAGACTCTTTTGCATTTTATCATCAATTTCTTTAGAAATTTTATCTATGCTTATAATTTTAACCATAGTGCTTGCTCACTCGCGTTGACTGACGATTCATCTTTTCAAAATTATACATGAGTCATATTTAAAAACATAATTGATATCTAAAGAAAATTTTCAACCTTAAGCAGAATTGAAGGGGGTGCGTGACGTAAAATACAATAAAACTAAATTTCTATCTGAATAAAAATTAGACGATTTTACTTGGCATTTGGTTAGATGACTCTTATTTGAAGATTATATATTAATCAATTTTTTACAGGTAACAGAATGTCAAAAAAATATATCACAGCCCTTTGCCTCACAAGCCTTATGACCCAGTCAGCAATGACTCAAAGTTTGCCTGCCTCAATAGAGACATTGGTACCGAGCAGCAGCTCCACTCCAATGCTCCGGGAGGATCCTAGAATTCTTCAGCGCATTGAAGATATTCAAAAAAATGAACAAAAATGAATCACAAGAAAAGATTTTTAATCTTGTATTTGAGCCATTGTTTCAATCTACAATCATGGCACGTCCTGAGTGTTGGGCATCAGTTATGGAAATGCTTTTAGATGATGATCACGGTGTATTTACTACCCGTGACGACGCTTCTTCTATTATGCAAAATATGTTGGAAGATGAAAAATTTAAGCTGCAGTTCAATCAGTACATAGATGAATCTAGGCCCGTCTTAGCCAAGACAGGAACAACCTTTCTGAACTACTTTTTTACACAGCCGGATTTAGTGGATAGCTCTCTAAGCAGCCCACAATTTAAGTTGGGCAATATTTTTGATATCATCTCAAAAAGTACAGTTGCAGAAAGTGTTTTGTTTTACCAGGGTCCAGCTGTGAAAAATTTTCTCACCCCTGAAAGTTTCACTAATCATAAAGACTTTTGGTTATCTTCTGCATACAGAATAGTCAATGAACGTGAAAAACAGATCCTAAAAAAATGGTTTCAACATGTACTGCAACCCTTGCAATCTATGTACACCGTGAAGCCGTTCTTCAGTAGAGCTTTCGATATTTTTCAAGATGCAGGAGCGGAGCCCCTGCGGGAAATATTTGCTGAGCACATCGCAGAAATGATTGTGAATGGATCCGATGCCACAGACTATATATCCTTAAATCATGATGCTGATCTCTTTCAGTGCAGTTGGCTATTCCGCTTAATGAACAGAAAAATCGGGCAACTTCATGCGCATCAAACATCACTTCCCGTGGGAATGGATGCGTCTCGCTTAAACGATAAAATAATAGAAACCTCGGACCTCTTAGAGTTAGTTCATCTGATCTATCGGTATGGAGGTGCGATTAATCAAAACGCTGACCTACAACATACACTTCACACGAAATTATTGGGCAACCTTAGCAATGCCTTCCCATCTGATGGTGACGCAGAAAACCCTTTGGGCCCTCTGACCGTTATACATTATTACTTGGCCGTCAGCCCCGCCAACACATTAGCTGAAAATGTGTTTGAACTTTTATGGACTAAGTATCACAATGGAACACAGCGCATGCCCTTGAATACATACATGTTTTACTCACACTTTATTAGGGCGTTTTCTCACGATCGGGATATGATGCAGCGTGCAGAACAGAAATTGTTTCCTTCAGGCGCCTGTGACAGAGAGTTTCCTTATTTAAAATCCATTACCCAAAACCCTGATGAATGGGATGCTGGATGTTTATACACTCTTCTAGCCCAACTCAATCCTATTGCAAAAGCTGTGCTCACTTATGCTGAAAAAGCAAAAAGCCTCTCACTTATCACAGAAGATGGAAATAGGGAAACTGGGATTGGAGCTTTTCTTCATCCTTTTCCTATTTCCAGATACGACATTCAAATCCCAAAAATGACACTGCAACTTGATGATTTAAGCAATGTCGAAACTATGATTCACGAGCTCTCACACTATGTGGCTTATGCATTCTACAAAAATGACGCGCTTCCCTATGAGCGTAATTCATTCCATAGAAGTTCAAACCATAAAAGTGACAAACTCACAAAAGCGGCTGTAAACGTTTTCATTAATGCGAAAAAACTTGAGAGTCCAAATTTTCAATGGTCAGATTTGGTTCAAGATGAATCTCTTCTTAGAAGGACTTACAATGTGTTTTCCATGGTCTACAACCCTCATACTACACAATATGAGAGGGGCAGAACAGATTATTTTGATCCCACTGACCTTCTAAAAGATTTCATTTTACCATACCAAGAAGATGATATGAATAGCAAAAATTTTATCTTTGAGCGTCTTGAAGGTTTTATTAAGGGCACTGACTATCAACCCTGGCGAATCAATGTGGAACTCATTGCATATTATTCGGGCTTTAAAGTGAGCCCCTATTTTGACCAGTCAGTGGTCGATCAAATTTTTGAACCGATTAGGGACTATTGGGAGCAGGTGATCTTACACGACTTACATCAAGCTACAATAGGGAAAGATGAGCTTTAAGTGGAAATTCAAAACAAGAATTTAACTGCATCTAGCTTCTTGAAAAACTCGGTCACAAACGGCCGAGTTTTTTGATTTTCTTATAGCGTTAAATTTTAATGGTGATTTTGGTGGAGCCGAGGGGGATCGAACCCCTGACCTCTACAATGCCATCGTAGCGCTCTCCCAGCTGAGCTACGGCCCCAACGGTTCCTTTTATAGGGCACCTGGATTCATTTGTCATTAGTTTTTCATCCATGGAAATGCTATATTTTCAATACGGCCATTTGTGGCAGGCCAACACATACAGGATGTTAACAATGGACATGCACTTTAGGGCTTCAGAACAGGAAATAGACCAGGTGGTCAAAGCCCTAGCTCCTTACTTACGGGTAGGTCAAGTTATTTGCTTAGAGGGAGATTTGGGGGCAGGAAAGACCACATTAGTGCGAGCCTGTTTGCATCATATGATGGGCGCCTTTAT
>CANLAL010000012.1 GCA_947488045.1 Alphaproteobacteria bacterium | reverse complement strand
TTCGCAACGCAGCTTTCAAGGCCTATTAGAAGGCTTGTGATGGCTTCAGAGAGAATTCGATTGGGTGATTTAAGTACTCGTGTGGATGAAGATAGCTCTGAAGAGGAACTTCTTTCTCTGAGTCGTTCATTTAACCGTATGGCTGCGCAACTTTCTTCTCAACGAGGATCGTTAATTGAGGTAAATGAGCAGTTGGATCTGCGCAGAAAATTTATTGAATCAGTTTTACGGGGCGTTTCTGCAGGTGTTGTGGGCTTAAATGAATGTGGAACAATTAACCTCGCAAATCATTCTGCAGGTATTTTATTGGACGTCCCCTTTGAAAAGCTTGAAGGAAAAAAATTAATCGATGTGGCGCCTGAAATGATTCCTTTATTTAGTGAGGATAATTGGCTTCTGGAACTTACACGCGAGGCACAAATAACATTATCGCATAATGGTCACAGCAAAACGTTGTTAGTCCGAGTTGTATTGCAGAGAGAAAAGGAAAAAATAGTAGGTTATGTGGTCACATTTGATGATATGACTGACCTGCTTTCAGCCCAACGGAAGGCAGCTTGGTCTGATGTGGCTCGTCGTATTGCTCATGAAATTAAAAATCCTTTAACACCCATTCAACTTTCTGCAGAGCGGTTGCAAAGAAAATATTTGGATGAGATTCAATCGGATCCTGAAACTTTTCGGGTATGTACGGATACAATTATTCGTCAAGTAGAGGATATTGGGAGAATGGTTGATGAGTTTTCAACCTTTGCGCGCATGCCCATACCGGTCATGGGGGATGAAAATCTAGCGCACCTATGTGCTCAATCTTTGTTTTTACAAAATAATGCACATGTGGGAATTAACCTTGTTTTTAACAGGCCTGAGGGGGATGTTTGGATTGTTTGTGACAGGCATTTGGTAACCCAAGCTTTAACAAATTTGCTTCAAAATTCTGTTGACTCAGTGTACAGTATTCTTAATAAGGACTCTGATAAGACGGGAGAAATTTCCTTAACACTCGTAATTGATGAGTGGGTACGCATCGTGGTTAAGGACAATGGAAAGGGGTTGCCGACGGCTTTATTAGATCGCCTGACTGAACCATATGTCACGACAAAACTAAAAGGAACTGGCTTAGGCCTCGCAATTGTTAAAAAAATTATGGAAGATCACGGGGGGAAATTGGTGCTAACAAATATTGCAGATGGCGGTGCTCAAGTAGAGTTACTTTTTCCATTATCCGCGATGTTAAGTGAGCAACGGCTGAAATAAATATGGCTCAAGATATTTTAATCATTGATGACGAAGCCGATATACGCAATCTCATCGGGGGCATTTTGCAGGATGAGGGCTTTTTTGCCCGCCAGGCTGCAGATGGGTTAAGCGGCATTGATATGATTAGGGATCGCTGCCCTGATTTAGTTATTTTGGATATATGGTTAGGTGATAGCCGCAATGACGGTATTAAAATTCTTGAGCTTATTAAGCAAGAAACCCCTGACCTTCCAGTCTTGATGATTAGCGGTCATGGCACTGTGGAAACAGCAGTTGCTGCCATTAAGAAAGGGGCTTATGATTTTGTTGAAAAGCCCTTTAAGGCTGAACGATTGTTGATCTTAGTCAAGCGTGCCATGGAAGCTGCAGCACTTAAGGATGAAGTCACAGATCTTAAAAGTCGCAGCATTGATGGATTTGACCTTTTGGGAATTTCACTTTTTTCCATGCAACTGCGTCAATTGATTCAAAAAGTTTCTTTAACCAATAGTCGGGTTTTAATTTCTGGTCCAACGGGCTCAGGAAAAGAGATTGTGGCAAGATCAATTCATGCTCACTCACGCTTAGGCAAAGGACGTATGGTTGTTTTTAACTGTGCTATTCGTGACCCTGATCAGTTTGAACGTGAGCTTTATGGTGAAGAGCAAAATGGAGAGAGATTATATACAGGGGCATTAGAACTAGCGCATAATGGAACGTTATTGCTTGATGAAATCACTGAAATTCCATTTTCCTGTCAAAGCAAACTTGTTAGAACATTACACGAGCTTACCTTTACACGCCTTAACGGTGTAAGGAAAATTAATGTAAACGTTCGAGTGCTAGCCGCAACTTCTGCAGATTGCCCACAAGCTATTGCCTTGGGACAGATACGCGAAGATCTTTTCAATCGCCTGAATGTAGTTTCAATCCCTATGCTTCCACTCGTCTCTCGCGTGGACGATATCGTGCCATTGGCAGAGCATTTCTTAGAAAAAATTTCTCAATTCAAGGGGATTTCTGTTCCAAAATTAAGTGCCGAAGTTTGCTCCGCTCTTCAAGGTTACAGTTGGCCTGGAAACGTTCGTCAACTTAAGAACGTTATGGAATGGATTGCCATCATGATACAAGGCTCGGATGTAAATGTAATCACTTTAGAGATGTTGCCTTCTGATATTATAAATAAATTGCCTTCAGTTGTGACAACGGAGCGTGCCGGAGAAATTTTGAACTTGCCACTTCGTGAAGCTCGTGAAATTTTTGAGCGAGAATACATGTTGGCTCAGCTGGCAAAATTTTCTGGCAATGTTTCTCAAACTGCTAGCTTTATTGGAATGGAACGATCTGCATTACATAGAAAGCTTCGTTTGCTTAGTGTGGCCTCTCCACATTTTGTTATGAAGGGAGGCCGAACATAATGATTGTTAACTCTTGCAAGAGCTCCCAATGAGGGTGGTGATTTGTGGTGGAGGTCAAGTGGGATACCATTTGGCAAAATATCTTTCAGAAGATTCAAATGATGTCACTGTAATTGATATATCTCCGGAGGTTATTCGGCATCTCACCGAAACCATTGACGTTCGAGGAGTTTTGGGGTCTGCCTCTCATCCTGAAGTGTTAGAAGAGGCGGGTGCAGGGGAGGCTGAAATGATCATAGCCGTAACCCAGCAAGATGAAATTAATATGGTTGCCTGCCAAGTGGCTTATTCACTTTTCAAGACACCCACTAAAATTGCTCGTATACGTGATCAGAGTTATTTGAACCCTCAATGGGCCTCTTTGTTTGCTCAGGAACATATGCCTGTTGATTTTATTATTTCTCCTGAAATGGAAGTGGCAAAATCTATTGAGAGAACATTAAGAATTCCTGGGGCTTTTGAAGCTTTTAGCCTCGCTGGAGGTGCCGCGAAAGCGGTGGGTATTCGGGCGAAAGAAGGAATGCCCATTTTACGGACGCCCCTTAAACATCTCAAGACACTTTTTCCTGAGTTGGAAATTTCAATTGTTGGGTTAATTCGGTCTGATGAACTTCTCTTCCCTGATGGGGACACGTTGATACTTCCAGGGGATATTGTGTACTTCATTGTGCCTACATCAGATATTCCGCTGGCACTTAAGGCCTTTAGCTTTTCAGAGCAGCCCGTCCAAAGGGTTCTTATTTTAGGGAGTGGTGGCATTGGATTACGCTTAGCAGATTTACTTGCCAGCACAAAAAATGAAGTGGATGTTTTGATCATAGAAAAAGATCGAAATCGTGCGAATTTTGTTGCTAGAGAGGCTGCCAATGCCATTGTTCTTCATGGCGATGCTTTAGATTCAGATATTTTGAATGAAGCGGGTGCAGATCGTGTCGATACAGTCATTTCGATTACTAATGATGATAAAGTCAACGTGCTCTCAGCACTTTTAGCAAAAAGTTTAGGCGCAAAGAGAGCTATTAGTTTGGTCACGGAAATGGCTTACGCATCATTGATGTTTCCCTTGGGAATTGATGCCTTAGTAAGCCCACAAGCTATTACTGTGGCAAGCATTTTACAATATGTCCGCAGAGGACGAGTTAAAATGGTTTATGCCATCCAGGACGGAAAAGGTGAAATTTTTGATATGGAGGTGGTTGCCACCTCTGTTCTAATAGGGCGAGAACTCAAGGAAGCCAAGTTACCAAAATCAGCTTTTGTGGCGGCGCTTGTCCGTCATGATAAAGTTATTCTCATGCCTAAGGAATCCCTTGTTATTGATGTAGGTGACCGATTCTTGATGATGGTAGCGCCTGAGTCCATTAAGTCCATCGAAAAAACTTTTTCAGCTAGGGTATAGCTATGATTGATAAATTACCTAAAGCAGCTATTTTTGATTGGGACAATACATTGGTAAATAGTCTCCCATTAGTGTGTGATGCCATTAATGCAACCCTGTCATACTTTGGCCTTAAAGCTGATATGACTGTTAAGAAGGTACAAGCCCAGTCTCAACATTCTGCTAAAGACCTTTTTCCACGTATTTTTGGGTCAAATTCTGAGCAGGCTCAAAAATTTTATTACGAAAAATATGAAGAACTATCAAGAAATAAAATTATTCCTTTACCTGGCGCTTTAGCCTTGCTAAAACTATTTGCAGATCAGAAGATCTACATGGCTATTGTAAGCAATAAACGTGGGAGCAAGTTAAGAGAAGAGGTGGAGACTTTAGGGTTCACACATTACTTCAAAGAAGTTGTTGGTTCTACAGATTGCGCTTACGATAAACCGTCGCCTTTGTGTGTTGATCGTGCCCTTCAGCAATTTGTTGCGGATGTTGATCGCAAAAGTGTGTGGTTCATCGGTGATACGATGGCTGATTATTTGTCTGCTATAGATTCTGAGTGTGTTCCGATTCTTGTGGCGGATGTAGATGGAGTGCCTGTTAGTTGTGCGAAATTTGACGGGTGCCAAGCACTGGAAGACTTTTGCACTAAATTGGTTGTACAAAATAAAAAATGAGAAAAAGATGAGCGAAAAATCAAATAATGTTCAGGATGTATTTCTAAACTACGTGCGTAAAAACAAAATTCCAGTGACTTTATTTTTAGTCAACGGAGTTAAGTTGCAGGGGATTATCACATGGTTTGATAATTTTTCTGTCCTTTTGCGCCGTGAGTCTCATGCCCAGCTCGTATACAAGCATGCGATTTCAACGGTTATGCCATTGGGGCCAATCCAACTTTTTGAAAATAAAGAGGTTGATCCGGAAGCTGCCGAATGATTGAAACCGCTCCCTCTTATTCAGGGGGAGCAACTTCAGGACAAAGAGTTGCCATTCTTTGCCCACTTAGCAAAAATGCAGCTCATGATGCTGCCTATGTTAGCTATGTTGAAGGCGAGGCATTAGGCTTGGCAAAAGCCATTGCACTTGATGTCATCCTCATACGCACAGTCAAAGTTGAAAAAATTCGCCCGTCCACTTATTTTGGGCAGGGTACACTTGATGATTTGTTGTCTGAATTGAAAGCTGATGACATTGGATTGCTGTATGTTGATGCGATGATTACGCCTATTCAGCAACGTAATTTAGAAAAAAAACTTAATATTAAGGTTATCGATCGCACTGGATTGATTTTGGAGATATTTGGAGCCCGAGCCACCACAGCTGAAGGGACTCTTCAAGTTGAGCTTGCGGCATTAAGCTATCAAAAAAGTCGCTTGGTTAGATCTTGGACCCATTTAGAGCGTCAACGTGGTGGATTTGGTTTTATTGGGGGCCCAGGTGAGTCCCAAATTGAGCTAGATCGACGTATGATTACACAACGGATGGTTCGTCTTAAAAAAGAGCTGGAGCGCGTTAAAAAGACCCGTCATCTTCATCGTCAATCTAGGCAAAAGGTTCCGTATCCTATTGTAGCTTTAGTGGGATATACGAATGCTGGAAAATCATCCCTATTTAATCGCCTTACGGGAGCCAAATCTTTTGCAAAAGATCTTCTTTTTGCGACTTTAGACCCTATGATGCGTTTGGTGAAACTGCCAAGTGGTGCAAAAATTATCTTATCAGACACTGTTGGTTTTATTTCAAATCTTCCCACACATTTGATCGCTGCATTTCGTGCCACATTAGAGGAGGTCTTACAAGCAGATCTTATTTTGCATGTAAGGGACTTAACAAGCCCTATGCTTGAAGCCCACGGTGAAGTTGTCTGTAATATTCTTGGTGACTTGGGAGTAGGGCTTTTTGAAAAATCTGTGCAAGAAAATAATGAAATCGAATTCCTTGCTGAATCACCAGTGGGCGCGCCACGTTTACACGCCCTACCCAAAGAGCCTGTTATTCAAAAATATTTGGAAGTCTATAATAAGATCGACCTCATGGGTACTCCAGAAAACAATGATGACGTGCAGAAGCTTTCATTTGATCCTGCGGCCCTTGATCTTCCTGTTGATGAGGGGATGGCATCGCAAGTGAACACGAGTTCATACCTTAGCCGCTATCAAAATTATGCGGAAGCAGATGCACCCCATATGCATACAGTCTATATTTCTGCAACAACAGGTCAGGGAGTTGATGCATTATTAGGGGCTATCGATAAAGCACTTAGTGGAAGAAAAATGAGGTTGCACCTATGCATTCCCACTGATGAAGGAAAGTTTTTATCCTGGCTTTATGAGCACTGCGTTATTTATGAAAAAGAATTGATTGATAATCTTTTAGATTTTGATATATCTATCGATGAAAAAGTATTCAATAATGCCGATCGGTTAATCAAAAATTGCTTTGCTAGGTATATGCAAAGATAAGAGATAGAAGTTCATTTATGGTAAAAATTAAGAAGCCCGTTACGTTTCATGACAATCCAATGGTTGTTAAAGATGCTCAGCATAAACAAAAGCGCTCAAATGCAAAAAGACCAAAAAATCATGAAACAGGCTCCTTTACGCCCACACGAAAACGCACGCGCAAACCAGCAAGCCCTCAAATTGTTTATGAAGAAATAGATTTGTCGTTGGGGGTAATGGCACCCCCTGCGCATGTAGTCTTAGAGCCAATTCCTGCCCTTAATGTTCCCTTTTCAGAATTAATGCTGTCACCCGAAACCTTGAGCCACCTAGAAAAAATTGGGTTTCATAAACCCACACAGGTTCAAATTCAAGTGATTCCCGCAGTGTTCATGGGGCGGGATGTGGTCGCTTGCGCCCAAACGGGGACGGGAAAAACAGCTTCTTTCGCTTTGCCTATGATTGATCTTCTAGACAGTCATCGATCACGTGCGCGTATGCCCCGATCTTTGGTTTTGGTTCCTACACGTGAGTTGGCTGTTCAGGTCGCCGCTGCTTTTGAACAGTTTGGTCAGCAAAAACTTTCATTTGTGAGCATTATTGGTGGTTCTTCCATTGGAGATCAGGAAAAGAAATTAGATCGCGGCGTAGATGTTATTATTGCAACGCCTGGGCGACTGCTTGATTTAATTAATCGCGGCAAGATTTTGCTTTCTGATATTAAATATTTGGTAATCGATGAAGCTGACCGCATGCTTGATATGGGTTTTATACCTGACATTGAGAAAATTTTAAGCCTCCTTCCTGGCAATCGTCAAACTATGCTTTTTTCAGCAACTTTGCCTGAAATGGTTCGCAAACTTATTAAAACCTTTCTGACTGATCCTAAGCAGGTCAGCATTAGCCCCGAAATGGCAACGGCTTCTACCATTGAACAGTTCTGGATCACAGCAAGTGAGGCACAAAGATTAGAAGCTATTTTATGGATTATGGATCAAGAAAAGGAAACGCTTCAAAGCCTTTTCATTTTCTGCAACCGCAAAAGGGATGTGGATGCTTTGGTAAAATCCTTGACCCGCGGTGGCAACCCCGCAGTGGGGCTTCATGGTGATATGCATCAGCATGTACGTACGCAAACTTTGCAAAAATTCAGAGACGGGCGTGCCAATATTTTGGTTGCCAGCGATGTGGCAGCACGTGGCATTGATGTGGATACGGTAAGCCATGTTATCAATTTAAACATTCCTGTTAATTTGGAGGATTATGTCCACCGCATAGGACGTACAGGGCGTGCTGGGAAGTCAGGTAAAGCTTACACGTTTGCTGGTGCTCGTGAGACTGCTAAATTAACAGCTCTCCAAAAAATGACAGGAAATGCCCTTCAAAGAGTAATGTGGAGCCCATCTTTAACGCTATCATCATCTCCGTCCGTTGATGTTTTAAAGGATAACCTTTCTCGGGATGAAAAACCGCAGCGTTCGGATCGTCGTCAGAAGCGCAGCGTCGATTCAGTGGCGACAAAAGAAATGCAGGAAGCACCTCTGGTCCCGACATCAGAGCGGTCTAGATCACGCGATCGTAGGAATAACGTTAGATCTCAACAAGAAGCTCAACCTGCAGCTCGTGCAGAGGAAAGTTCAATGGTACAGGTTCAAAAAGTCCCAGAAACTTTAACCCATAGGTCTCAAGATTCTAAATGGTCAGGACAAAGTCAAGGGCGCATTCAACAGAAAAAAATTTCACGACCAGGTCCCTATGATAGTGACGATATAGAGGATATGCCCGTGGTTGGTTTTGGCAGCCAGATGCCGTCATTCTTTAAAAAGATTTAATTTTTATAACCCATTCTAACAATATTTTCCCTATCCTTTCATGGATAGGGGCTAGATCTTCATGCAAATAACGCATATTATTGGAAAATTAAGATTCTGATCGTAAACTTTTGACGTGTATTAGTTTGAAATGAATAGTTAAAATGAAACAAAATCAGCCGCCACCGAACCCTTTTTGGCAGAATCTCACTAAGGTTCTTAAGCCCTTACATAAACATTTAGAGCGACTAAAGAAGGAATTGTTGAAAGCAGATAGTCAGGCTCGTTTTGACAATGCATCTTCACAATTTGGGAAAACCATTGAACAGTCAAAAAAAGCTGCAAAGGGGCTTTCTGCTCAGATAATTGGCGAGGCAAAAAAAGGTATTTCAGCGTCTAAAAAGTACAAAAATCTTCTGACACCCAAACAGAAAATGTATGTCTACGTGGGTCTTGGTCTTGCATTTTTAATGCTCTTAAGTTGGCGTTTGTTCTTCAACAGTGGGCCTGGGTTCCCTTCTGGAATGGAATTGGCTAATTTTGATCCTCGTCCAACTGTGGAAGCGGACGTAGCGCAGACTCATACGATTACACGTAAGGTAAAAGCCGTTGGATCTCTCAAGGCGACTGATTCTGCTGTGATGAAAGCGGAAGTAGGGGGGGTTGTTGCGAAAGTTAATTTTCAAGATGGCGCTGCAGTGAAGCAAGGTGATTTGCTGATTGCTCTTGATGATTCAGTATTGAAAGCTGAATACGAGGCGCGCGCTTCTGAATATCGCCAAAACAAATCTGAATATGAACGTTATGAAGAACTTACAAAGCGTCATATCGTTCCTGCTCTTCAGAGAGACCAGGCTCGCTCCAAAATGGAAGTAGCATACAGTCAAATGCGTTTAGCTGAGGCTCGCTTAGGGCAATATAAATTGGTTGCGCCTTTTGATGGCTTGATTGGATTGCGGGATGTTTCCGTGGGAAGCTATGTGCAGGCTGCACAGGAAATGATCACAGTAGTCAAGCTTAACCCTATGAAAGTAGATTTCAAAGTTCCTGAAGCTTATTTGAGCGATTTGGAGCTTGGTCAAGAGGCTGTTGTAACGGTCGATGGCTTTAATAAAAATTTGTTTGTGGGTAAAATTGAGGCCATTGATCCAAAAATTGATCCATCTTCCCATAGCATTCAAGTGCGTGCAAGTTTTGATAATATTGATGCCAAGATCCGTCCAGGTATTTTTGCGAATGTGCTTCTCACATTAGGGCAGAAAACAGACGCACTTATGATTCCAGAGTCTTCCATTGATCGTAGTGGAAGTGACGAGTATGTTTATGTTTTACGGGACATTCGGGGTGAAAAAGTTGCGATCCGTACGGTCGTTACTACGGGCTTACGTGAAGAAGGAAAAGTTGAGATTTTAGATGGTTTGACCCCAGGCAATGAAGTTGTAACGGCGGGCCATACAAAAATCCGCGATGGTTTTCAAGTGCGCGTTGTAGAGCGGTTGGTCCCAGATAAAGCTGTCACAGACCCGATTTCTGCTGCTGGAAAAATGTTAGGTAAACCGGCTGCTGATTTAGTTTCCACTGCAAGCCATATGCTTAAAAAAGATGATGCAGAATCTGTTCCAAGTCCAGAGACTCCTGCTGCACCTTCAGGAGAAAATCTCGCTCCCAGGGATGGTGCTTCCAAAAGAGTCGATGCGCCAGTTCAATCAGGCGTAGCTGAGCCGTCTCACTCATCGAAAACCTTGGCTGAACCGGGAGAATCAACTAAGCTAATGACTTCAACTGAGGCGGAAAAATCAGTATCAACCAATGGTTTTTCTTCTGCTCCTATGCCTGCCTCCCCTGATAGTCAATCCTTGATTCAAAGATCCGAACAGCCATACTCTGAGCGTTCTGTACTTGAGCAAAAGAGGCCAGGGGTACAAAAAATGACACCATCAACAAAAAGTGGAATGTAGGGTCTTAATTTATGAAACTGTCAGAGATTTGTGTCAAACGTCCAGTTCTTTCAACAGTTCTTTCGCTGGTTTTGGTGATTTTAGGTCTTGTAACATGGAAGCAGTTGCCTCTGGCACAGTATCCTCAGATTGAACAGCCAGTGGTCAGCGTGACCGTTGAGTATCCAGGTGCGAGCCCTGACATTATTGAGTCTCAAATTACTAAACTTTTAGAAAGTGCTTTCGCGGGAATTGAAGGCATTGACTTTATGGATTCAAGTAGTGAGCCAGAAACTTCAAAAATTAATATTTATTTTAAACCCACACGAGATATTGATGGTGCTGCCAACGATATTCGTGATCGGTTAGGGCGTACACAACTTCCACCTGAAACGACAAAGCCAACTGTTTCAAAAGCAGATGCTGACTCTCAACCGATCATTTATTTGTCACTTTCAAGTCAATCTACACCCACGTCAGAACTCAATGATTATGCCGAAAGGTTCTTAAAACCAGATTTTGAATCTATTGGAGGAGTCGCTACTGTTCAAGTCAGTGGTGGTGGTGCCTTCGTGATGCATATTTACCTTGACCCCATCCGCATGGCTGCATTCAACGTCACACCTGCTGACGTAACTCAGGTTATTCGGCGGCAAAATCTTGATAAGCCCGGTGGGCGTCTCACGAGTGAAGACAAAGAGTTTCTTGTAACCACTGAGGGGAAGCTTTCAAGCCCAGAACAATTTAATCAGTTAGTCATCCTTGAAAAGGATGGTTATCTTGTTCGCCTCAAAGATGTTGGTCGGGCAGAACTTAGTGCTAAAGAAGATCGCATTAAATCCCGCTTTAACGGAAAACCTACAGTCAGTATCGGGTTAGTGAAGCAATCTGTAGCCAACCCTATTAGTATTTCTAAGGGTTTGCAAGAAAAGCTCGTGGAGATTCGTAAAAACCTTCCAACAGATACTGAAATTGGCATCGCTTACGACAGAACTATATTTATTGAGCGCTCTATCGACCAGGTCTACAAAACCATTTGGGAAGCTACTATCTTGGTCGTTTTTGTGATCTTTATTTTCTTAGGCTCGTTCAGAGCCTCATTAATTCCGCTCGTCACTATACCCGTTTCGTTAATCGGTGCCTTTGTGGTTATTTATATCTTAGGATTTTCAATTAATACTCTGACCTTATTAGCTATGGTTTTGGCCATTGGTTTGGTGGTTGACGATGCCATTGTAGTTCTGGAGAATATTCACCGTTATATTGAAAAGGGCGTCAAACCCTTTCAAGCCTCTATACAGGGTGTTTCAGAGATCAGTTTTGCTGTTGTCGCGATGACCCTCACATTGGCTGCAGTTTATGCACCTATTGCCTTATCTACAGGTATGACAGGTAAACTTTTTACTGAGTTTGCGTTAACTCTTGCTGGCGCTGTTGTTATTTCAGGCTTTATTGCCCTGACCTTGTCTCCCATGATGTGTTCTAAGTTGCTCACGCATCATCAAAGCAAGTTTGTTTTGTGGCTTGAGGGTTATCATCGAAAAATTGAAGCTGCTTATACCAACTCGCTCAAGATGGCTTTAACCTTCCGCAAGCAAACGATTTTAGTGGGTGTAATGGTAGCTTTATTGGGCGCTGTCATCGGTAAGCTTATGCCCTCTGAGCTTTTGCCACCTGAAGATCAAAGTGCTGTTTATGCAGGAACCATTAACGCGCCTGTGGGTGTGACAATGGATTACTTAGACCGCTATGTAACCCAAATGGAAAATATTATTAAGGAAGTTCCAGAGCTCACAGATTATTTTACCCTGATTAATGTGCCTACAGCCAATGCACGGCTTGTTTTGAAGCCGTGGGAAGAACGTAAAAGGTCTGCGCAAGAAATTGCAAATGATCTTAGGTTAAGGCTAATGCCCATCACTGGGCTTTCTATTATGGTAAATAATCCCCGTTCTTTGGGTGGAGCGGGTGGTGGTGACGGTGGATCGGTGAGCTTCGTGATTCAGACCAGTCGCAATTTTGATGAATTAAAAGACATTAAAGAGCGCTTTGAAATGGCTCTGTATAAACGCCATGGCATCATCAATATCCAAAGTTCTTTAAGCTTGGACGGACAAGATTACTCCATTGAAATTGATCGGGACCGCGCCTCTGCACTTAATGTGGATGTAAGTACCGTTGGTGAGACCATCGATGCACTGGTGAGTGGACGACGCATTTCACAATTTAGGCGAGATGGAAAAGAATCCGATGTGCGTGTTCAATTGGAAGACCATAATCGACGCAACCCAAGCGATTTAGACAATATTTTCGTGCGTGCGGAAAAATCAACTAACCGTAATGCTCCCTCTATGGTTCCTCTATCGGATATCGTGACGGTAAAAAGTCGTTCAGCGCCGATTCAACTTTCTCACTTTAACCAAATGCGTGCTGTGACCTTAACCGGCGATTTAGCGCCTGGAGCAAATCTTGGAAAAGTCGTTCAAGATATCGAAGAAGTGGCTGCTGAAATTTTGCCAAAGGGTATTAAAATCGATTATGCAGGTGAAACCCGAAGGTTTATCCAAGAATCTAAAAGCCTAATTGTTATTTTTGGTCTCGCCTTAGCCTTCATTTACTTGGTTATGGCCGCTCAGTTTGAAAGCTTTGTTGACCCACTCATCATCATGTTCAGTGTGCCCTTATCTATTACGGGCGGATTGATTTTGCTTGTCCTTGCAGGGGGGAGCTTTAACCTGTTTAGCCAGATCGGCTTGGTTACGCTCATAGGCCTCATTACAAAACATGGTATTTTGATTGTGGACTTTGCCAATGCTCAAAGAGATGAGGGAAAAGATGTGTTCAACGCCGTATTGGAAGCATCCCGTATGCGACTGAGGCCCATTTTGATGACCACTATGGCCATGGTTTTGGGCGCTATTCCTCTGGCCATTGCTACGGGCGCCGGTGCTGAAAGCCGCCAGCAAATTGGCTTGGTTATTGTGGGGGGCATGAGCTTTGGTACGCTCTTTACGCTTTACGTTGTTCCGTGCATTTACACTTATTTGAGCCAGAAACGTAAACCTCAACAAACGGCTTGACCTTGCTTTTTGACGCTCAGCAAGTTGCTATGCATGAACAACGGGCCATCCGCACAATTACCCATTTAGGCGATGACGTCATTTTAAGTGAGCTGGCCAACCGCTTGCTAGATCGCCTTCAGGATATTCGCGTTTCATTTGATTGTATCCAGTGGGAAGGCTTTCCTTATAAGGCCCTTTGCGAGGCCAAACTTAGAACATTTCCCACAATTTCTTTTCATGATAACAATTGTGAGGATAACCACAAGATCAACCTTATTTTATCTTTTCTTTCTCTTCACTGGGCCAATGATCCCCTCAACTTTCTTATGGATGCCAAAGCAAAGCTTACCTCAGGTGGCCTGTTTATAGGGGTGTTTTTGGGCGGAGATACGCTTATCGAATTGAGAAGATCTATGTTAGATCTTGAAATCGAGTATTTTGGTGGCGCGTCTCTCCGGGTAAGTCCCATGATTACACCCTATGATGGGGCAGCGCTCATGCAAAAGGCGGGATTTGCTTTGCCTGTTGTGGATGTTCAAAAAATAACATTAACCTATAGCCATGTTTTTGCATTGGTTCATGACCTACGCACCATGGGTCAAAGCGCTTCATTTCTAGAGCCTTCGACACAAAGATTAAATCGCCAATTTTGGATTGATCTTAATGATCGTTACATGCGAGATTTTGGTGAGCAGGAGAGGATTCCCGTAACCTTTGAAGCTATTTTTGTGTTGGGCTGGAAAGATTAGAGGCCCCACTCATAACTCATTCCATACTGTTTAGAAATTCACTCATCCCGCTCTCTTTTTTGTTGCTTACGCTTCATTAGGTTTTCTCGCAAGAGCTTTGCAAGTTTATCGTAAGGCTTTTTAACGTTACGTTTTTGTTTATTCTGAGGCGCTTTTTCAGGTTTTTTTTCAATTTCATTCATGAGAAACCTATACTAACGCTTGAATGGCCAACGCCATCCGATGCATTGCCTTCTCAAGAGTTTCAATGCTGGCTGCGTAGGAAATGCGCACATGCCCACTTAGGCCGAAAGCAGCCCCGGGAACAAGGGCAATTAAGCCTTCTTCAAGTAAATATGTGGCCAATGAAACGTCTGAGTCAATGGTTTTTCCCAAAGGTGTTCTTTTCCCAATCAAAGATTGGATGTCCGGAAAAACATAAAATGCACCTTCGGGTTTATCACAGGTCACTCCAGGCATAGAGAGGAGTTGAGCAATAACAAAATCACGACGGACTTTAAAAATTTGACGCCATTCGCTCAAAAATGTCTGGTCACCTTCCAATGCAGCAACCGCAGCAGCTTGGGAAATCGAGCAGGGGTTTGACGTGGACTGGGATTGAATAATGGCCATGGCTTTAATCAATGAGGCAGGTCCCCCTGCATAACCGATCCGCCATCCTGTCATAGAATAGGCTTTGGACACTCCATTGATGGTCAATGTGCGATCATAAAGAAAGGGTGCCACTTGGGCCATAGTAGCAAACCCAAAGTCATCGTAGAGGATGTGCTCATAGATATCATCGGTCATGACGTTAACATGCGGGTGATCTTTAAGAACGTTAGCCAACGCAGCCAACTCTTCTTTAGTATATGTAACACCTGTGGGATTGCTTGGGCTATTAATCAAGAGCCACTTGGTGTGCGGTGTGATGGCCTGTTGAAGTTGCTGGGGCTCCAGCTTAAATCGAGCTGAACCTGGGCATTCTACGATAACAGGCGTACCTTCTGCCATAATGACCATTTCAGGGTATGACGTCCAGTAAGGAGCTGGGATAATCACCTCGTCTCCAGGGTTTAAGCTGGCCATAAAGGCATTATAAATGACTTGCTTGCCGCCATTGGCCACGGTGACTTGGTCGCGGCTATAGATAAGGCCGTTTTCCCGTTGAAATTTTCCAATAATGGCATCTTTTAGCGCCAGGGTGCCATCCACCAGCGTATATTTTGTTTGCCCCATTTCCATGGCTTTACTGGCCGCAGCCTTAATAAAATCCGGTGTATCAAAGTCAGGCTCACCTACACCTAGGCTAATGATATCCTTACCCTGGGCTTTCAACTGAATGGCCCGGCTATTCACAGCCAAAGTAGCAGAAGGTTTAATGAGGCTTAAGCGCGTGGCCAGAATTGATGTCATTTTAAGAAATCCCTGAGTCATAATTAAACTGTGATGGGATAGTTATGCCTTATTTTCCAAGAAAATGAAGTGATTTTTTAATGGAGAAGATAGATATTGTCTCTTGATGAAAAGCTAAAGAACTGATGCATGAAGGCCGAGTGCGAGAAGCAATGGTTAGCTAAGCTGCATGCTGGGGAAGAACGCGTGTAGGCCAGTGCTCGCCCGTATCGGAAAGCCTGCAGTGGATCTTCTCCACATGAAGGCGAATGGAAGCTCCATCTGAGCAATGTAATGTAATCGATCCATCGTCGTGACCGCGAATCGCAAGTAAATAAAGCATATGCGTGGGGTGTGAAAGGTCAAAACCCATGTGCTGGGCATGGCTCACGTGGCCAAATGAAAGCGCACAGTGCGTACGAAAATATAAAGGAGCCCCTTCATGTTCGTGCGCATCTAGTTCCCATCGGAATCGATTGGCAGTGAAGTGAAAACGATTGGTTTTTTGGTCAAAATTTATTCCTGTCACAGGCAAAAGTGCATCTTGCATATGGGTTGATAGAAAATGTAGGTCTTCGTGATCTTGTGCTTCCAGCTTAAGTGGATTGCTGCTAGGCAGCGCAGTGATCTTCTGTGTCATGGTCTCTTCCCCTGATGCGTTCAATGTTTATACCGCATGCTGCAAGCTTATCTTCCACGTGTTCGTACCCACGGTCAAGATGGTAAACACGGCTCACAATTGTTTCCCCTTGGGCAGCCATACCAGCTAAAACCAATGAGACAGAGGCTCTTAAGTCAGTGGCCATTACAGGAGCCCCAATCAATTGAGGTTTTCCGCGTATCATTGCTGAGGCGCCATGAACATTAATGCTGGCACCTAGTCGCTGCAACTCAGGAACATGCATAAAGCGATTTTCAAAAATAGTTTCAGTGATCATGGATGCACCCTGGGCCACACTCATGAGAGTCATAATTTGCGCTTGCAAATCTGTAGGAAAGCCAGGGAAAGGCTCTGTCATGATATCAACCCCATGTTGTGGTTTATTCCGTCCATCCACATGAAACCCATGGGCTGTGGGTGTAATAATTGCTCCCATTTCCTCTAAAAGTGGAACAAAGGTGGGCAAAAGAGAAGGGTCTGTTCCAATTAAGTCCACCTGGCCACCAGTCATCAGCGCGCCAATGGCATAAGTACCCGTCTCTATGCGGTCTGCAACCACTGTATGTGTGGCGCCGTGAAGCCGAGACACACCTTGAATCACTAATGTATCAGTTCCTATGCCTGAAATTTGAGCGCCCATGGAAACAAGGCAATTGGCAAGGTCAATAACTTCTGGTTCACGTGCAGCATTCCTTAAGGTGGTTTCTCCGTCTGCAAGGCAGGCACACATAAGGAGGTTTTCTGTTCCCGTTACTGTGACTAAAGGAAATGTATGTGAGGCACCTTTTAACCCATGTGGGGCCCGAGCGTGCACGTAACCTTCTTCTAAGGTAATTTCAGCACCCAAAGCTTCCATAGCCTTCAAATGAAGGTCAATAGGGCGCGTCCCAATGGCACAGCCACCAGGCATAGAAACCACAGCTTGCCCCATTCGTGCCAGAAGAGGCCCAAGGACTAAGACAGAAGCGCGCATTCTACGGACAAGATCATAGGGGGCAATAGTGGTTTTCACATGCGATGCCGTAAGAGTCATAGAAGGAAGTTGGAGACCGCCATTTTCAGGTGAATCAATTCCTTGGCCAATTTGAACGCCTAAATGCTCAAGCAAAATAGCCATTGAAGTGATGTCAGCAAGATCAGGGATGTTCTTGAAGGTAACAGGCTCATCTGTGAGTAAGCAGGCAGCCATTAAAGGAAGAGAAGCATTTTTTGCACCTCCAATACGAATGATACCATTCAATGGGCTTCCCCCAATGATGCGAATTTTATCCATAATCTACTATCCTTATGTTTTAGGCAGTGTAACGCCTATTTGTCCCATATATTTTCCGTGTCTATCTTTATATGACACATCACAGGAAGAAGAAGCGCGAAAAAATATAAATTGGCACGCGCCTTCATTGGCATAAATTTTTGCCGGAAGAGGAGTCGTGTTAGAAAACTCAAGGGTTACATGGCCTTCCCATTCAGGCTCAAGAGGCGTCACATTTACAATTATACCACAGCGTGCATAGGTTGATTTTCCTAAGCAAACAACCAAAATATCTCGCGGAATCTTAAAATACTCCACGGTCCGTCCCAATACAAAGCTATTGGGTGGGATGATGCAAATGGGGGTCTTACGATCAACAAAACTATTGTCGTCAAAGTTTTTTGGATCAACGATAGCACTATCCAAATTACTGAAAATTTTAAACTCATCTGCCACCCGTGCATCGTAACCGTAGGATGACAGACCGTACGAAATAACACCCTCTCGTTTTTGACGATCTACAAAAGGTGAGATCATATCATTTTTGAGTGAGTTCTCTTTAATCCACGAGTCAGGCAAGATAGCCATAATGATTCCAATAGGTTATTTAATATTATGTTCATCCTACTGAAATTTAGTGGTTTTCTCAATCTAAAACTCACCCGTAATGCGTATATTTCGTGAGGGTTCGTTGGCGCATATATTGTTTATTATTTAATCATGCTTATTCTAAGTTGATAATTCTAATAAATTTTCTGGAAAAAAAATAAAGATGATGTTTTAATTGCAGAATCAGGGATGTTTTTCCCTCTATGGATAAAAGGGGTTTTTAGAATGAAGAAGTTACTTGGTTATATTTTAGCTATTTTATTTGTTGTAGCACATACGGGCGTTTCTTTCGCTGCTGTGGATGAAGATACTGCTGTTGCAAGTGACATCGAAGCAACAGCTGCTGTTGAAGAAACAGATGCCGAAGAAGAAGAGGATGATTTAACAGCCGCTAGTTACCAAAAGCCTGAGACTGAAGACAAGTCTGAGACTGAGACTGAAGACAAGTCTGAGAGTGAAGACGAAACTGAGTAATCAAGGCATTTAGGTCTTCATTAGAAGCGCATCTATGCAAAGAGGGCATGATTCATTTTTTAAAAGTTTCATGCCCTTTTTTATGGGCATGAAAAATGTAATGCCTGCTGGGAACTGTTATATTTTTCTTTGCAATTATGATTGCCTTTCGATAGAAGTAGGGGGTCAAGTGCCCAGATGGCGGAATTGGTAGACGCGCTAGATTCAGGTTCTAGTGAGCGAAAGTTCGTGGAAGTTCGAGTCTTCTTCTGGGCACCATACGTTAAAGCGTAAAGGGGCTAAAATCATGCAAAAAACTCAGGTTTATGTGGGTGACTTACCTGAGGATCTTGTTTTAAAAGGTTCTATTGCCATCGACACTGAAGCTATGGGGCTTCATTTGCAACGCGATCGCTTGTGTCTTGTGCAAATGCGTGATGAGACAGGTCAAGTTGCGATGGTTCATTTTTCCGTAGGCACCGGATATCACGCGCCCGTTCTGACCAAGTTATTGACAGATCCATCTCAATTGAAGATTTTTCATTATGCTCGCTTCGATGTGGGGATGATTTATAGATGGTTGGGTGTTTGGTGTGAGTCCATATTTTGCACAAAAATTGCATCAAAACTTGTGCGTACCTACGCCCAACGTCATGGACTCAAAGATTTATGCCAAGAATTGCTTTCTGTGGAGCTTTCTAAGCAAGCTCAGAGCAGTGATTGGGGAAATGAAACGCTTTCTTCCGTTCAATTAGCCTATGCTGCCTCAGATGTGTTGCATTTGCATGCCCTTAAAGATCGTCTAGAAGTCATGCTTGATCGTGAGGGCCGTTTTGACTTAGCTCAAGATCTTTTCAAAGGACTAAAGTCCCGTGTGCAGTTAGATCTTTTAGGCTGGGATCAAGACGATATATTTTCCCATTAAAAAGGAATTCTCTTGATGAAAAATATGCAAATTCTGGAGACAGCCCGAAAAGCATTATTGATAGAAGCCAATGGATTAAATGCCTTGTCTGCTTGCTTAGGAGATTCATTTGTCCAAGCTGTGACTCTTTTATTTGAAACAAATGGACGAGTTATCGTCAGTGGAATGGGAAAAAGTGGTCATATAGCACGAAAAATTGCGGCAACACTGTCGTCAACAGGCACCCCATCACTCTTTTTACATCCATCGGAAGCGAGCCATGGTGATCTTGGTATGGTGTGTAAGGATGATGTGCTTGTTATGCTCTCATACTCAGGGGAAACAGAAGAGCTTCTCAATCTCATTCGTTATGCGCATCACCAGTCTGTTTCTATTATCTCCATTACAGCAGGTGGAAAAAGTGCCTTGGCTCTATCCAGTAAAGTCGCACTTATTTTGCCCAAAATTGAAGAAGCATGCCCCATGGGGTTGGCGCCCACAACGAGTACAACAATGATGTTGGCTTTAGGGGATGCGTTGGCCGTGACTCTTTTAGCCAGAAAGGGCTTTACAGCAGGTGATTTTAAAGTTTTTCATCCTGGGGGCAATTTGGGGCGTCAATTGTTACACGTGCGTGACTTAATGCATAAAGATGGTTCGCTTCCGCTTGTTTCAAAAGATGCATCAATGGAAGATGTAGTCATGGAAATGACGGCTAAAAGTTTCGGAAGTGTTGGTATTGTAGACAAAGCAGGGAAACTTGTTGGGGTCATTACAGATGGAGATTTGCGTCGGCACATGTCCCCGCAATTGCTATCCCACAAAGCGGTTGATATTATGACCGCAAGTCCAGCAACAATAACCTCAGATCAAATGACACTGGAAGCGCTTGAATTTATGCGTGAGATGAAGATCACGAGTTTATTTGTAATGGAAGATGCAAGTCAGGTCCCTGTTGGTATTCTCCATATTCATGATCTTTTAAGAGCTAAAATCCTCTAATGTTAAAAAAAAGAGCTGAACAACTGAAAAAACAACATGCTGCTGTGCTGCGCAGTCAGCGTCTTACAAAAAGCTTGAAAAAGATATTCCCTGCACTCATTGTCATTATTATACTTCTCCTGTTTTTATGGCCTCAGTTAAAGCTAATGCTGCTAAGCCGTCAGCATACGGTGCATGAAAAAATAAATGCTGTCCGAACAACGCACGAAGGAGAACTTGTCAATCCGCATTATTATGCAACAAATAACAAAAACGAACCTTTTGAACTTATGGCAAATAGCGCCCATGCTATGAACACTCAAGAAGTCTCACTAAACCAACCCTTGGGTTCATTAAAGCTCCATTCAGGTCAAACTGTTACGTTAAAAGCAGATAATGGTCGATTCAACCAGAATGAAAAAATTTTCTCATTGAATAACAATGGTCTGCTAAGCGATATGGAAGGGAATATCTTTCATTTTCATTCTGCAATTTTTCATATTAGTGAATCCCGCATTTATAGTCCTGATCGTGTTTATGGAATGGGTCCTGCGGGTGAGATGCACGCAGGCGGTTTTGAAGCTATAGAAAATGGCGCAATCATTACCCTTAAGCGTGGTAAGGAAAAGCAACTGAAGTTTAAAGTCCACAGTGGCGAAATTTTAACTTCGCAGGGCGATATGACCTATGACCAGCTTAAACAAGTCATATCAACTCAAGATCATGTGCGAGTGACTTCACCTAAAGGTAGCATGAGGGCAGATAAAATGTCAGCATATCTTAGGGGTGTTCATAAAAAGCTTGAATTGGATCGGGTGGAAGCATCGGGAAAAGTTGTTGTGGAGGTTCCCGATGGTATTATTCAAGGAAATAATGGAATCTATTTTCCTCAAAGCCAGAAAACGATTATAACGGGAAATGTTGAGATTCATCGTAAGAATCATATTGCGCGCGGAACAGCAGTTGAAATTGATCTCCGCACAGGGCAGCATGTGTTAAAGTCTGATGGGCGTCAGAAAGGTAATCAAGTGAGGATTATTCTTGATAGCTCCCAGCTGAAATTAGAGAAAAAAGGGGGTCTCAGCAAATGATGGGGTTAAGAACAGAGTCTGTAGTAAAGACGCATCGTTCTAGAGAAGTTTTAAAGGGCTGCACGATACAACTTGTCCCCGGTGAAGTTGTGGGATTGTTAGGACCAAATGGGGCAGGAAAAACAACGCTTTTTTCTATTGTAACAGGGCTTACAAAAGCTGACTCCGGAAAAGTATTTATTGATGATGTGGATGTAACATTATATCCCGCCTATCGTCGGGCACGCATGGGGTTAGGCTATTTACCTCAAGAGCCTTCGGTTTTCAGAGGCATGAGCGTAGAGTCCAATATATTATCGGTACTGGAAGTCTTTCTTACGGATTTGGATCAACGCCAACATGAGCTGGAAGTGCTCATTGTGGAGTTTGGTTTAGAGCATATTCGCCATAGCTCTGTACTGGCTCTGTCTGGAGGGGAAAGGCGGCGTGTGGAAATTGCGCGGTCTTTGGCGGCAAGCCCTCGTTATATCTTGTTGGATGAGCCCTTGGCTGGTATTGATCCCATTGCTGTGGAGGATATTCGAAAGCTAATCTCCCAATTGGTTAATCGTGGCATTGGCGTTCTTATTACCGATCATAATGTGCGTGATACACTGGCCCTCGTTTCAAGAGCGTACATCATTTATGATGGAAGTGTCATGATGGAGGGAAAACCTGAGGAAGTTATTGCCAATGAAAAGGTTCGTGAAATCTATCTCGGTCAAAGCTTTTCCCGTTAATGTTCATTTGAGTTTATGCACTCTTGTGTAAAAGTTTGAGCATGTGGGTGGGTGAGGGCGCCTGCACTTGGATGTTAGGCTGCATGTAATAAAGAGGAACTTTAAGAGCGCTTGCATGCAAATGTAGCCCAGAAAGCCCTTCAAACATCCCATCAAGCTCTTGATTCCCATAAATTGTATCCCCCACAATAGGGCAGCCTAAAAACGCACAATGCACACGTAATTGGTGCGTCCTTCCTGTATGAGGTTTTAGTTGGACTAAACTATACCCATTTAAAATCTTCAGGGTTTCGTAGGAGGTCCGAGACTCTTTACCCAAAGGATCGCACTTCATTCGCCAATGATAACTGTGCTCTGTTAGGTTTAATAGGGGGGCCGTTATTTCTCCTTGAAGGGGAAAAGGTGTGCCGTGCACAAGTGCAAGGTATGTTTTCTCCACTTGGTTTGTTGCGAAAAGATTAGACATGGTCCGCAGCCCATGTCGATTGCGCCCCAAGATCAAACATCCGCTTGTTTCTCTATCCAATCGGTGGGCTAAAGCTGGAATCGTAGGAAGACCATATTGCAATTGGTGTAAATAGGGATCCAGACAAGGGTATGGCCCGCGTCCTTTATGGGCAGCAATGCCTGCTGGCTTATTAATAATGATAATGAGAGCGTCCTTATAGAGCACTGAGGCTTCAATATCAAAGCTATTATTCAGATTTATGGGCAAAATGAGGCCTAAATTCCACATAATGTATTATCTTTATGAAAGATTATCTTGCGATTTCCAATTGTCAATAAATGTTGTTTACGGCAAGCCTTCTTAAGTAAGTGTCGCTAGAAGCATAGAACAACGAGCGTATGCTATTTTTGTTTGAGGTGATTTAGAGCTTGCTCATCAACATAAATTCAGGTAATTTGCATTGAAATTAAGAGCATTCAAATATTTTCTACTTATTTAGTAGCCAAATAAGGGGATGTCCGTTGGTTTGAGCGGCCAATGAATTTTCCATGGATTTTGTGTTTGAAGTTCATGTGTATGTTAGTTTAAACGCTGGAGTTTTTTTCGATGAATACTGGTATTGTTAAGTGGTTCAACACAACAAAAGGTTATGGTTTTAT
>CANLAL010000011.1 GCA_947488045.1 Alphaproteobacteria bacterium | reverse complement strand
TGTAAAGCAGCGCTCACGAAGACAATTCAGAGCTTTGATAGTACTGCCTCCTGGGTTGCTTGGGCCTCCTCCTCCATGGCATTTATGATTTCTGGAGCAGGCATTAGTAAACTTATAACAAAACGTCCGGTATCTAGGAACCAAGGAAAGAAATTAATGTTGGTCTCAGGGATATTTTTTGCCCTCGCCAATTCAATTAATTATTTAATAAATCCTCGTTATTAATTTTCCTTTTTCCCTTAGTTTTCTTAAAAGAAAGCTAAGAGAATTTTAAAACACTCCATAAATGTCATTTTCTCATATAGGCATATACGTTAAAGTGCTTTATAAACATGTTAATAATACATAAATAAAATAAGACCTACTTGGCTTCAATACCCTATCAAAAAAGGAAAAACCATGGCCGAATCCCCTTGCCTTATCTTAAATCAAGCCAAGGTTTCCTTTGGAAACAAAACTCTCTTTGAAGGCTTAGACCTAAGAATAAGCCGTGGGCAACGGGCTTGTATGGTAGGACGCAATGGATGCGGCAAATCAACACTCATGAAAGTCATTGCTAGAACTTTGGAGATGGATGAAGGTCAACGCTATATTGAACCTGGATTTCAAGTGGGTTTTTTGTCACAAGAGACAATATCCTCTAAAGCAGAAACATTACAAGAACATGTGATGGCTGGCTCCACCCCTCTACGTACCATTGCCCCCTACGAAGCAGATTCTATCTTGGGGCAACTACAAATGGACCCCCATTCTTCGTTAACTACACTTTCTGGTGGCGAGCGCAGACGGGCAGACTTAGCGCGTGTATTGGCATTAGAACCTGAAATCCTGCTTCTTGATGAACCAACAAACCATTTAGATATTGGAGTAATTGAGTGGCTTGAGGACTACTTAAAAAACTATCGTGGGGCCTTACTTCTTATTAGCCACGATAAGCTATTTTTGAAAAATGTAACCAATCATACTTTTTGGCTTGATAGGGGGAATCTTTACGCTAACACGAAAGGATTTGATAGCTTTGAAACGTGGTCAGAGACCATTCTGGAGATGGAGGAACGCACTCTCATGCGCCTTAATAAAAAGCTAGCTCAGGAAACTGACTGGCTTCACAAAGGCGTTACAGCCCGACGCAAACGAAACCAAGGCCGATTAAGGCGCCTGCACGGGCTGAGAGATGTTAAACGTCAACATGTGGGCCCTCAAGGTCGGGTTATTATCCCACCTCCTACACCTGACTCGGAAAGCAAAATGGTGGTGGAGGCCCATCATATTTTTAAGCAATTCACGACTCCAGGAGGCCCCCTCACGATTGCCAAAGACTTTTCCATCCGGCTCACAAAGGGAGATCGTCTCGGAATTATTGGTAACAATGGGTCAGGAAAAACGACTCTTCTAAAGCTGCTTTTAGGTCAAATGCCCATAGATGAAGGCAAAGTACGCATTGCAAAAAACCTTGAGGTGGCTTACGCCGATCAAACACGAGCAAGCCTTAAGCCTAGCCTTAATCTATGGGAAAATCTTTGTGAAGACGGAGGTGACCACGTGATGGTTCAAGGGCAAACACGGCATGTTGTAGCTTATCTAAAAGATTTTTTGTTTGATGAAAAAATCATATTTAATAATGTTAGCACACTTTCAGGAGGGGAAAAAAACAGGCTAATGCTTGCTAAGATTCTCACACAAACCTCTAGTCTTATGGTTCTTGACGAACCTACCAACGATTTAGATATGGATACTTTGGATGTTCTAGAGGAAATTCTTTCTGAGTATCAAGGGACCCTGATTCTCGTTTCACATGACAGAAACTTTCTAGACCGCATTGCGACATCTACTCTGGTAATGAATGGAAATGGAGATATTCAAGAATATGTGGGGGGATATTCAGATACACTTTCTTTTCGCAAAGCCCCTCTTTCTTCCAAGACACTTGTCAAAAAAACACAATCCTCACTGGAAGACTCTCCATCCACAACCCGTTCTGGTCGAAAATTGAGTTTCAAATATGAACATACACAAGAGACCGCAGCCCGAAATATTGAATGTTTGCATCGCCTCATTCACGCTTTGGAACAACAGCTTGCAGACCCATCGCTTTATCAAAACAACCCAGAATCATTTGCTAATGCGAGCAAGGAACTTGAGAGAGCAATCTATGATAAAGCCCTCGCAGAGGAAAAATGGTTAGAAATTGAAATGATGAGGGAGAGTATCTAATGATTATAAAACCTTCTCCCAATTGCGGACCACGCAACTCTGGCTTTGAAAAACCAACTATGCTCGTCATCCACTACACAGATATGCCCACTACTAAAGAAGCCTTACTACGTTTGTGTGATCCCACGAGCTCCGTAAGCGCGCACTATCTAATTGACGAAGAGGGCACCATTTATCAAATGGTAGATGAGTGCTTGCGTGCTTGGCACGCAGGGGCTTCCTACTGGCGGGGATGTACTGATGTGAATAGTGCTTCTATCGGCATTGAGTTAGCGAACCCAGGACATACTTGCGGATACAAACCCTTTCCTGCCAGCCAAATGCAGGCTTTAATACAACTATCAAAGAATATTGTGAATAAATACCACATTACCCCACTCAATGTGGTAGCCCATTCGGATATTGCACCCACTCGAAAAAAAGATCCTGGAGAGCTTTTTGATTGGAACTCTTTAGCACAAGAAGGGGTAGGAATCATGCCTGCCCCATTTTTTGAATCTCATAGAATTTCTACCGCAGAGGCTGTTTTGAAAGCACTTTTAACCATTGGATACAATCCAACTGATATCGAAAACCATCCCACCTTAGTGATTGAAGCTTTTTGTAGACATTATTTGCCTGATTACTTTCTAAAAGAGGTGGGATATCACCAAATACTTGCAGTTGCAAAGGCCGTATGCGGAGAAAATAACCCTGAATAAATTTAATCCATATAAATAATATAACTCACCTAACCCACCAAGTTGAATAGAGAAAACTAAAGAAGCTCAGGAAAACTCACACTTAAAAACGCGCACTAAGTTTCCTAAAATTACTTAGCGACACTCACTAAAGCAGGCCGCAACAAACGGTCATGAATACGGTAACCTACTTGGAGTACATCCACAATACATCCAGGAGATACATCTGTACTTGGGACCTCCAACATAGCTTGGTGCCACTCAGGAGAGAATACTTCACCCACCGGGTTGATAAGTTTTACATGAAATTTATCAAGAGCACTTTCTAAAGATTGAGCTGTTAATTGCACCCCTGTAACAAAAGTGCTCAAAGCCTCATTAGAGGTTATTTGCTCTGGGGTTACACTGGCTAAAGCACGATTTAAATTATCACTTACGCTGAGCATCTCACGAGCAAATCCTGTAATTGCATACTTAGAAGATTCCTCTATTTCTTTTGCAGAACGTTTACGTAGATTTTCTGCCTCAGCTAGGGTACGCAATAGTTGATCTTTAAGGTGAGAAACTTCAGTGGCCAACTGATTCTCTTGAGAGGGCTCTACAGTAAGCTCAGTGAGAATGTCAACTTCTGCTACTTCTTTTGGCGAATCGCCCTGACTATCATGATTGTTTTTCATCTTACACCTTAACATTATTATTTTACTACAGTGACCTTATAACAAGTTCTAGACCAAGAGTGAACGTAAAAAGAGAGAACATTGATCAACTAATACTTGATTTTTGATCTATTTAATATTGAAAATTTATTACTCAATTACACTAGACGATGTTTGTTGCATCAAGCGCGTCACCATTTTTGCTGTATAATCGACTAAGGGTATGATTTTTCCATAATTCATACGTGATGGCCCTACCACTCCCAAAGCTCCCACTATTTGGTTACACCCATTCATGAAAGGGGCCACAATGAGAGAGCAGCCAGATACTTGAAAGTATTTAGAGCTAGCCCCTATAAATATTTGAACATCATCCGCTGCAATTGCGGCATCTACAAGATCTGCGAGGTTTTCTCTCACTTCAAGAATAGAAAAAAGCTCTTGAAGGCGCTCAATATCACTCATTTGAGTCACATCTTTCAGTAAATTAGCATGCCCTCGAATAATGAGTGCCCCTCCCAAACCTGTCCATGTAGCAAGACCAGCTTGAACCACTTTCTCAGAAAGACTATTAAGTTGAGCCCGATGCAAAGAAATGTCTTCTTCGATCAACTTTTTCACTTGTTCTAATGTGCGATCTTGAATCCAAGAATTCATATAATTTGTTGCTTCTCTCAAAACTGAAAGCGGCATTCCATTAGGCACATCTATTACACGATTTTCTACAGCACCATCTTGTGTAACCATGACAACCAACGCACGCCCAGGACCAATCGAGACAAATTCTACATATTTAAGAGAATGATCAATTTTTGGAGCAATCACAAGACCTGCACAATTAGACAATCCAGATAATACAGTTGTCACATTCTCCAACTGCTTATCTTTATCCACCCGAGAAGAGAGCTGTTGACAACTGCTTTCAATGGCCCATTTATCGTTATCAGATATGCTGTTCACCTCCATGAGTGTATTAACAAAAAACCCTAGTCCAGCTTCTGTTGGCAAACGTCCTGCAGACGTGTGGGGAGAATATAAGAGACCTGCGTTTACTAAATCTGCCATTACATGTCTGATAGTTGCGGGAGACAAAGATAATTCCATTTTTTGAGCAATAGTTTTGGATCCTACAGGCTCACCCGTTTGTATGTAAGCATCCACGACACGATGCAAAATATCACGGGATCTTGCATCTAAATCAATATGCATAAGCCTTCTCTCTTTGAAAAACATGCTTGTGGCCAAACAACGCTCGATCACTCTTAACTATAACAACATATGCTTTGTAAAAACACTAGAATAGTTATGGCTATTAATCTATTGAGGGCAAGAATGCAACACAACATAGGCTATAAGCTATTTCTATAAAAAACATTTGATATAAGATTATCTGCAACGTGCTTGGACTATAAATTTAGGCTGCTGTATTTCTCCAGAACACTGCATCTAGTCGACAAACCCGTTCGTAAAGATTATGACTTGAGTTTAACATACCTGCAAGATCCCTTGACAAAATCTTTCCGTTGAGATCATTCGCCGCAAGCTCACCAGAATAGGAAACTTTATTGGCCTCTGCACGCGCCTCGAAGAGTGTAATCTTGCCCTCCAAGTATGCTTTTTGCGTCAGATACCATGCTACAACCTGTGTCATGCGAGAGGAAATTCTTGTAACTTCCATTGCAATAATAAGGCCCTGCTCAGCATCCTCGCTCACAAAATCCATTGGCCCATTTTCTTGAGCATAGGAGTGAGCTTGATCCATAATTTTTAGGGCTTCATCGTAAATTTTAAATAGTAAATTGGGTTGTGGGAAGCAAGACATTTGATTTTCTCCATCAATACAAAATTCATGTAAGTGAGAAAAATAAAATTTCAAGACCATCTTCGAAACTTAGTTATTAAATATCAACTTAAATTGATATTTAAAATTTTAAATATAATCAACAAACACTTTAATAAAACCACCTTCATATTTTAGTAAAAAATTGTGCATATTTAACGATTGCCTAACAAATAGTTAATATAATCATTTTCAACAATAAAAAAACCAGGGAGGTTTAAAATGTTTATAAAAACCATACCATTGAAAATACTTATGAGCACCATCTTCACCATTAGCTCTCTTAATTGCTCATTACAAGCGACTACTTGTGATACATACACACCTCGAGCACTATCTATTGATGGAGGTGGCATACGGGGAATTATATCGGGTATGTTTCTCGCTGAGCTTGAAAAACGCTTAGGATGCCCTTTACGTTATTTTTTTGATGAGATTACCGGCACCTCAACTGGTGGAATCATTGCTTTAGGCATTGCAGCAGGATTTAGCGCCAAAGAACTTTTTGAAATTTACACCCTAAATGGACAAAAAATATTTGAATCATCTATGTTTAGAAGAGGCATCATGAGGGCACGTTACGACCATTCAGGCATTGAAGCCGTGCTCGAAGAGAAGTTTGGGGACCTAAATTTAAGCAACCTTTCAACAAATGTGACAATAACAAGTTATAATTTGAATAACGGAAAACCCTATTACTTTTCAAGCGATATTGCCCGTAAAGACAAAATGCATGACTTTTCCGTCACATGCGCAGCAAGAAGTACCTCAGCTGCACCAACTTATTTTGCACCATCTGAATGTTACAGGCAACATGACATTGCGGGCAGTGATCCACAATACTTTATCGATGGGGGTGTGGTCATTAATAATCCTGCCATTTTAGCATATAGTAAACTCCAACACGCTTACCCAAATGCACTTGATTACTTTGTTTTATCTATCGGAACCGGAGAAAAACAAAAAAGCCAGAAGAATCAAGCTCATGCAGCTGGGGCTTTGTCTTGGGGAACCGCACTCATTGACATCATTCTAAGTGGAGTGAGTACCGTTAATCATGACCTTTTGAATCTATTAATTCCGCACATTGATCAAGAACGAAATTACTATCGCATTCAAGCTGAAATTTCAGAAGAATTAGAGCCTATGGATAATGTTGCACCTAAACATATTCAAGCACTTAAAGAAGTGGGACAAAAGTTAATCGACGAAAATTCTAAAGAGATCGAGCAAATTGTAACGAAATTGAAAATGAGAGCTGGACAAGCATATCACTCAAGCATTGATGCTGAAGCAGCGCTTTGTAGGGCACAATAAAAAATCACTTCAGAGCAAAGGAATAACCAGTTGCAAGTTTTTGGGAGCAACATCAAAATTCCTTTACCTCTAATTTAAAGCCGTGTATTACAAGCATAAGAGACCTTCAAATTGATGGAGCATTCCCTATGACACAGCCTAAACATACTATTACACTCATTCCTGGGGACGGTATTGGTCCTGAAGTCACACATGCTACCTGTAGTATCATAGAAGCAGCAGGCGCGCATATTGCTTGGGAAGTATGTGAGGCAGGAGCGGAGGTATTTAAAAAGGGGCTCTCCTCAGGTGTTCCTATTGAAACTATCAATTCCATCGTACGCAATAGGGTAGCCCTTAAAGGCCCACTAGAAACACCAATTGGATTTGGGGAAAAAAGTGCAAACGTGACCCTACGTAAACTTTTTGAAACGTATGGAAATATTCGCCCAATACGCCAATTTTCAGGCGTCACAACCCCTTACCAAGATCGCAAAATTGATCTTGTTATTGTACGGGAAAATGTGGAAGATCTTTATGCAGGGATCGAGTATATGCAGTCCCCAGGTGTAGCTCAAGGCCTCAAAATCATTACTCGTAAGGGCTGTGAAAAAATTGTACGCCTTGCTTTTGAATTTGCCCGCTCAGAAGGCCGTAAGCGTGTCACATGTGCCACAAAAGCCAATATCATGAAGTTAACTGAAGGACTTTTAAAACGCACTTTCGAAGAAATTGCTCCTGAGTATTCTGATCTTGAAGCAGAGCACGTAATCATCGATAACTGCGCGCACCAGTTGGTACGTCGCCCTGAGCAGTTCGATGTTATTGTCACTACCAATATGAATGGTGATATTATAAGTGACTTGGGTTCAGCTCTTATAGGAGGACTTGGGTTTGCTCCAGGCGCAAATATTGGAAATGAAGCAGCAATTTTCGAAGCTGTTCATGGATCTGCCCCTAAGTATGCAGGCAAAAACATTATCAACCCTACCGCTGTTTTGATGTCGGGAGTTATGATGTTAAGACATATTGGCGAGTTTGCTGTAGCGGATAAAATCGAGCACGCAGTTTGTATCACCTTTGAGGAGGGAAAGCACCCGTTGCGTGACATGGTGGGCAACGCAGGATCTATCACTACATCAGCATTTACTGACGCCGTTATTGCCAATTTGGGGAAAACCTCGCAAACATGGACTCCAAAACCCTTTAAACCCATTCAATTACCCCAAATCAGCACCCGGCCTGATTTCGTACACGCCCAAGAAAGCAAATTAATGGGCATCGATTTGTTTGTGGAATCTCCTCTAGGCCCTAAGGAACTTGGTGATAGTCTCTCAGCGTTAGCACAAGGAAGCCCCCTACATCTCAAGCTTATTTCCAATCGTGGAGTCATGGTTTACCCTTCCGTAGGTATTTTACCAGATACTATTGATGTGAGCCGGTGCCGCTTTATACTTAACCAAGAAAGTACTAGCTTGAATGATGGCCAAATCTTTGACATTATAAAAGCTGTCGCCACAAAACATCGATGGATGCATATTGAAAAGCTTTATGCTTTTGATGGGAAGCTTGGCTACACGAAGGCACAGGGCGAAGATTAGAAAACTGTGATATGCAAAGGAAGATCATATGAGAATACACGTTATTGTTCTTGCTACCTTCCTTTTTACAAGCACACTTTCCTTTTCAGAGGAGAATAATACGACTGAAACTAGTAAACTTCATATGGATAGAGAGAACGTGGCCCAATTAGCTAGCGGGTATCGATCTATGAGAACCACATTAGAGACGGGAAAAACTTCTTTAAATACACAAGGGCTTGATCGCCTTTTAATTGTGGGTTGCCCTCAATTTTCCGAAGGTGAGTTTCATGCTCTTCTGACACAAATTCAAAAAGAGCATCCGGGCAGTCTTCCCCATCATGTATATATTTTTGACCTGAGGGAAGAATCCCACGGATTTGTGCAAGGACATAGCATCTATTGGCGTGGGCCACGCAATGATGCCAATAAGGGAATTGCCTTAGACATGTTGCTTCCTCAAGAACATGAACAATTAAAAAATTTAAAGAACCAATCAGTAGTCTTGGCCCCCTTAAAAAAACAGATGACTGATCCTCCTTTTAAAAACAGTGTATTCGCACTTTCCACGCGTGACCCTTATACAGAAAAAGCATTGGTTCAAGGCGTTGGCTCACATTACATTCGCGTCCCTATTACTGATCACTGCCCACCCACACCTCATCAAATTGATTTGTTTTTATCTTACTTTAGGGATCTTCCGAAAGAAGCAATTTCTGTCTTTCATTGCAAAGGAGGATGGGGTCGGACGACCACCTTTATGGTTTTAAGTGATATCTGGATGAATCATGACAAGGCTTCATGTGCAGAAATTATTGCTAGACAAGCTGCTTTTCCAGAGTCGATGGATTTGGCTCATCATGAAGTTTTAGATAATAAGTGGAAAATTGAAAAATCTAAAGAACGCCTCAAGATAATTCATGATTTTTATGAATACGCTAGTACACCCGATGTAAAAAACCAGATGACATTCAGAGAGTTTAGTTTAAGGCGATATTTTAAGAAATAAAAATCACCGTCATTTTTCGATGTTAGCGATTTGGCATCATGGACATTACAATAAAATCACATTTTTTCCTTGTGCTGTCTGGCTTTGAAGTTGATAGACATCATTTTATATTACATTCTTTCTTTATTTGTTTTCCTTACAAAACTGTGACGTAGGGTGCGATATCACAATTAGAACATGATATTGTACGCATTTAACTTCTTTCATCACTCTCTAGGAAGGAAAATCTTGCACTCTGTTCACGGCCGACTATAATGCCCCATGCAACTTCAGGAAACTAGGCACAATCAAGGATCTAAGATCATGTCCACTTCAGCAAAGCAGGCTCAAAGGACCGTCACCCTAACTTTTAATGGAACGGATAAAATTCTTGAGCTTCCCATTTTAGAAGGCACGAATGGGAATCAGGGCATCGATATTAGGCAATTATTTGATAAAACTGGATATATTGCTTTTGACCCTGGATTTACCTCCACAGGCAGTTGCGAATCTGCAATCACCTATATTGATGGGGACAGAGGTATTTTGCTCTACCGCGGCTATCCTATTGAGCAGCTAGCGTTACATAGTGATTTTATGGAAACCAGCTACTTATTGCTACGGGGACATTTACCTTCCCGTGATGAAAAACAAGCGTTTGAACAAAGAATTGTCCGCCACACCATGGTCCACGAACAGCTCCGGGGGTTCTATCAGGGTTTTCGTCGTGACGCACACCCCATGGCCATTATGGTGGGCGTTGTAGGCGCTCTATCTGCATTTTACCATGACAGCCTTGATATAAATGATCCAGAACAACGGGACATTGCCTCCTATCGGCTCATTGCAAAAATGCCTACTCTTGCCGCCATGGCATATAAATACTCTATAGGACAACCATTTATCTACCCGAAAAATAACCTTGGCCTTGTGGAGAATTTTCTGCACATGATGTTTGCAGTCCCTTGTGAAGAATACATACTCAATCCTGTTTTGGTGAAAGCGATGGACAGAATTTTGTTGCTGCATGCAGATCATGAGCAAAATGCTTCCACTTCCACCGTACGTTTGGCTGGATCCAGCCGCGCCAACCCTTTTGCATGTATTGCGTCAGGTATTGCGGCTCTTTGGGGTCCAGCTCATGGGGGCGCTAACGAAGCTGTGCTTAGTATGTTGGTTCAGATTGGTCATAAGTCAAACATTAAAGAATATGTGGCCAAGGCCAAGGATAAGAATGACCCTTTCCGTCTTATGGGGTTTGGTCATCGTGTATACAAAAATTATGACCCTAGGGCAAATGTCATGCGAGACACTTGCCACGAAGTTCTTGCCTCTCTTGGGATAGATGACCCCATGCTTGAGCTTGCTGTGGAGCTGGAGCGTATTGCTTTAGAAGATCCCTACTTTATCGAGAAGAAATTGTATCCCAATGTAGATTTTTACTCAGGGATTATTCTAAGAGCAATGGGCATTCCAACATCCATGTTCACTGTGATATTTGCCATGGCAAGAACGGTAGGTTGGATCGCCCAATGGATGGAAATGATTCAAGACCCTTCCCAAAAAATTGGACGACCTCGCCAGCTTTATATAGGGCCTGAAGCACGCGATTATGTTTCAAAGGACTTACGTTAATTGGCACCTTCATAATGGCGTAACATGGTTGCCACTTGGGCATCCTTGTTTTTACTCCCTCTTGATGATCCAAATTCAAAGGCATAGGCATCTTTTAAGCATGCCCCAAAAATGCCTGCCACTGTGGAAATGATTCCCACAGCCTCTCCAGGCAATGAGCTTTCATAAAATACTAAGCAGCATAAGCATCCTGCCAACCCCATAGCCGCAGCCACTACCATTATGTCTGCTCGCAGGTTTCCATAGCCTTCTTTAGTGAGTGTTAGATCACGCCCCCTTGCATTTTGACGATCTTGAAGCATAACTCCTGTCATTTCAGCATCAATTTTTGCCAAAGCCAGCTCAAATTCTTCTCGCATAGGTCCGTCATCTTGAAGCATTTTTGTAACCTGCTCTGGGAGTAGTGATTGGGTGATGGCTGTTGCCACATCAGCAATTTTTCCCAAAGCAGGCTTATGATTAGACTGTATGGCTTTTGTCACGATGGGGAAAAGACCCGCCAATGAAAAAAGTAAAGGTAAAGACATATAGGTTCTCCTGTTGCTATTGATAATAAATGGTGTTTATTTGAAAAAGTATCCGTGAAAGGCTGAATGAAAAATCAAACTCATTTTCTACGGGATAAGTGAAAGGTGTTATTTTTTCTCAGGCTCAGAAGCTGTTGATGAAAGCAACACCACAACGTTTTTGGCCTGGGTAATGGCTGCGCCAAAAGCTGAAAAGGTCAAAACGCTCGACAATGTAATAAATGGTGAGATTTGCTGTTTATGCAAATGCATGGCGTAAACTGCCCCGCACGTAACCGCAAAAAGGACCATTTTGAAGAAGTCCTGTATACTTTCAGACGCCGAGGCCCCAAAAACATTCCATATCACTTGATAACTGAGCGCAACCGATGCTCCATATGAAACATAAGTCAACGGCGTGAGTTGACCTGCTTTCACCTCACGATCAATTCCTAAAGCCGTTAACCCAGCAGCAATGTATATCATAGGGTTGTATAAAACTGATCCGGAAAACCGATAAGACCAATGATCTTCTAGCTTAGAAACGCGAATCTGAGTTTGATTGATTTGAGTCATAAACTCAATTTTGGTTTGGTTAACATCAGACTTAAGGCCAGCTCTTGTTTGTTCGAGGCGGCTCTCAAACTCTTTTTCTGCTTTATCAATGCGTGCGTCCAAACGTTCATTGGTGGCACGAATATCTGCCCGGATCTCCCCCAGGATTGTGGTGATATTATTTAAGATAATATAAATGCCTTGAAATTGTTGATCAACCTTCTCAAACCTTCGATCGATCTGCTCGAATCTTCGATCGATCTGCTCGAATCTTCGATCGACCTGTTCAAATCTTCGATCGATCTTATTGAAATTTTCCTGTGTTTGCTGTTTAAAATCGTCTAGTTTCCATTCAAGAGTATTCTGCTTTTCTTCAATACGCCCTTGAGAATATAAGAAGCGGTGCACTGGATCTGTGTAAGTCGAATTGAATAATTCTTCCTGACTATTTGCGTGGGAAATCTCATTTACAAAAATTGATAGACATGTTGATGTAACGAGTAATATTTTATTTAGTTTTTTCATTAAATTCTCCTGTATTTAATCAAATATAAGTATTTTGTTTCTTTTATTCTATTTTACCTCCAGTAAAGCTGTCAATTCGCTGAGCAATTTATCCAAGAAATTCAAAGCTGATAAAATAGATGCTGTCCAATTATCACACGGGCTTTTAATCCTTCGGCCCAAAAGGGTGGCCTTATCCACCGTGCGTAATAATGATTGCTGCCTTGGGTTAAATCTGGCCATTGGCCACAAGCCACGTGATCTGCCACTTGCTGACATGTTTGCCACAATGGGTCTTTCATACGCTGCGGAGATTCCAAAATATGCCGATTGGGATCCATAGGACTCCAACATGAAAATTGAAACCTTCTCTTGCAGACTTCTTGGATGGTTTTTCCGTAATGACTTGATGATTCCAGTCTATTCATAACCACATTGGCTACAGCAATTAAGCTTGCAAGTCCTCCTTGGGGGCGTGTGTACTCTCCACGCGCTTCTCCATAAATGGTATCAGCTAGAATCATGATGTCAGTTTCTGATATGGTTTTCATTTATTTTCTCCTATTTTTGTGAAATAGACCCAACCGCCTTCACCTTCTGCAGGTTCCACATGACTGGCTTGGTAAATAAGGGGATGTGTTTGAGGCCCCAAGAGGTTAAGATCTTTTAGACGCTGTGGCCACGACAGATGCGCAGATATGCTCTTGTCAGAAAGCATCATGGTACGCCCCTGAATGACAGCAGGATGGTGTTCATCCAAACCGCGATCTTGGAGATCTTGACCTTTATACGTAGTAATATGCGTGAGCCCATGATGGTGGCTGAGCGTGAAAAAGAGCTGTTGCACCTCTAAAGACGATGCCTTGATCATTCCGGCAAACGCCCACAAGGGATAACTATTATTCAAACCAGGCGGAGTCATTTTCCATTTTCCGTCATCCATAGGGTCAAAGCTCAAGTCGATGATGCCTTCTGGCTGAATTTTAAAAGATTGAGACAGAATGATATCTCCAGACTTTAAAGGTCCTTTGTCTGGGAGCATCCAGACCCCTTCCCCGCCCTTCATGTGACCAGTAAAGATTACGTCAAAACCTTGATACAATGATTCGGGACGAAGGCCAAAAACCTCCAAATGAGCACCTGGTTCATATAGGGCTTGAGGCAGCTGAGGGATACCATTTAAAATAGCACGCCCCTGAGCCTTGTTAGGCATCAATGGCTGGCCTTTGATCTGCACATGAAGGGCAATGCGTTCGGGAAGCCGTTTGACCAAGCGATCTGGGGCCACATACCCTTTTCGACCAAGTGTCAAACGACGAGATTTGTGTATGTATGATGGTGGACTTACCTCAGGCAGATCCTGAGGCAATGATGTAATAAAACGTGATTTAAGCATGTAAAGCATGGGTTTTTCCTATGTTAAGTTGGATGACGCATGAGGCCATTGGGCTTCATACGCGTGGACAACTGATGTACGGCGCAAGTGGGCAGCGTTCAATGTGATGGCCACAGCAGTGAGAGGGATTTTTTCTGCGGACTGATCTTTCAGTTCTTCAATGGCAGCCCATTGATCCTGCGCATCATGAGTAAGGGCAATATCTTCTATAAAATTGTGTTCGGATGGAGTAACGGGGTCAACTTCTCGTAAGGGGATCACCCCATGAGTCTGCCCACATTTATAGGTACACATACCCACAGCCACAATCGCCCAGCAAGACTGATGGCCAAAACTCGCCTGCATTTCATAGTCCACAATTTTGCCCCGCACACTTCCTCCAGGCAGTCGCGGATGATGAATCTCAAGCCATCTTGTTGTTGTAAGTGTTTTTCCCTGACTAAAACTCAATGGCACCTTAATGCGCATACAACGACCATTCGCAATGAGTCGTGCTTTAGCTAATGAAAGCGCGTGGGATAAGGTTTTTTGCCCTTGATGAGAGAGAAAGAAGGAATCCTGAATGGTATCAAAACCTGGGTTTTCATTATTTTGAAGTAACACCCACCCTGTGCCGGGCGGGCAATTTAGAACATGATCAGCTTTAGCTTCATAAAGTGCCCCTTGCCAACATACACGATCTCCTTTGACATAATCCCCTCCTGCCTGCCATGTGCTGAAGTGTCTTTGTGTAGGGCGGAGGGTCACCTTCATCTGAAAGGCCCCTTCGGTAGCAACCTTTTGATTCAAGCGGTTATGCACATTGAAAGTGACCTTCTCTGTACGTTTCACCTGGAACGAAGCACCACAGAGCAACTCGGGCACAAGTGTGGTTTTCATGAGAAAAGCTTCAGGTGTATCTTTAAGTGGGATGAGGATCTGATCTTTGATCCGCAGTGCTGACTGTAGGACGGCCATACTGCCATTGGCCAAACTTTGCCCTGTTTGTGGCCATGCATCCTGAAGCTGTTCACCTGTGAGGGTTTCAATCTCTCCTAAAGCTGACCCCACATCCATCAAGTGAAATTGGGGCTGGATCCATTGAACATCCAGCGTCATTTGAACCTTCTCATAGGGTTTCTTGACCTGGATCATTTCGATGTCTTGGGCTTGAATCACAGCAATACCCGTGTGCTCCATGGCCGTTGACAGATCACTTACCTCAAAGGCACCCTTTTGGCGGTTATACTCAATAAGGGCTGGGTATGCTTGGCTCACGAATGGACGCACTGAAAAGAGATCATGATGTGGAGCCAACGCTGCCATCTGAGCATTAAGTCTTTGACGGGTCGGTTCATCCATTGCCTGCGGTACGAGCTTAATGCGCTCGCATCCTGATGCATCGATTGTCATATGGGTGAGCATACAGTCCTTCATAAGGATCTCATGCTGTGTGGTCATTAAGCTGCAGATCGCCCCTTCCAGGGCTTGCGCATACCCAGAAGGAAGCAGGATTTTAGCCAAAGGCAAAAACCCTTCCTGCTGCTTAATCTGTAGACTGATAAGCTGCGTCGTGGTCTTGAGTGCCCCCGATTGTGGGCATATCCATTGTAGGATCATGATAAGTATTCCTTGTTGTGAAATGGGGTTAGTGAATGAAGTGAGTGAGGGATATCCAGGATATCCATGGGATATCCCTGTTTTTTCTATGAAAACTGTGGCGTTGAGTCCAATGGATATCAATTTCGTGTTTTATTTTTTTTTGCATAGAGTTTCCTTGTAAACTGAGGGTTTGAATGGGATATCCATGCGTACAATGGATATCCATGGTTTTTGGGTGTTCATCGTTCTTCTGAGATCCCGGATCAAGTCCGGGATGACAACCTTTTGAAAGCTGTCATGCTGAACGCGATTCAGCATCTCATTGGACCTGATATAAGATCCCGGATCAAGTCCGGTATGACAACCTTTTGAAAGCTGTCATGCTGAACGCGATTCAGCATCTCATTGGGACCTGATATAAGATCCTGAAACAAGTTCAGGATGACAATGGATGTAAAGTGACCCCCATCATTCCAGTTTTGAACTGAAATCTCATGCTGGCTCTCAAGAGGATCTGGGATCCGTGCCCGAGAGAACAAAAACAAGTTCAGGATGACAAAAAATGTGAAATTACAGCCGACCTGCTGAAGACCTATGCAGATGGTTGAATGAGTGTTGCCAATTTAGAAAAATCGCGTTAGGAAGGTATTATGATTTCAGGTTTTTCAAGGAAGGTTTCCGTTGGCAAACACGCATAACTCAAAGATCTCACTCGATACCCTTTATACATTTTATCGCCAGATGCTCTTGATCCGTCGATTTGAAGAAAAGGCAGGTCAGCTTTATGGCATGGGCCTCATCGCTGGATTTTGTCACCTTTACATCGGCCAAGAAGCTGTGGTTGTAGGGATGCAGGCCGCATCAAAACCAGAGGTAGACACTGTCATTACCTCCTACCGAGACCATGGCCATATGCTGGCATGCGGGATGGAGGCTAACGGTGTGATGGCAGAGCTCACAGGCCGTATTGACGGCTATTCTAAAGGCAAAGGCGGCTCCATGCACATGTTTAGCCGGGAAAAGAATTTCTTCGGCGGTCACGGCATCGTGGGCGCCCAGATTTCCATCGGCGCCGGCATGGGTCTTGCTCACCAATACAAGGGTGATGGTGGCGTATGTATGGCATATATGGGTGATGGCGCCTCCAACCAAGGCCAAGTCTATGAAGCCTTCAACATAGCGGCTCTTTGGAAGCTGCCTGTTGTATTTATCATTGAGAACAATATGTATGGCATGGGCACTTCTGTGGCTCGCGCTTGCGCCGGCCCCGGTCTTTCACATCGCGGTGATGGCTATGGTATTCCAGGATTTGAAGTGGATGGAATGGATGTATTGGCTGTGAAAGAGGCTGGTGAAAAAGCCTTGGAACACGCCCGTTCTGGCAAGGGACCTGTGCTTCTTGAGATCAAAACGTATCGTTATCGGGGACATTCCATGTCCGACCCTGCCAAGTATCGGGATAAAGAAGAAGTGGATCAGATGCGGGATAACGCTGACCCCATCGAACGGGTCCGCAGGCACATTCTTGCTCAAAAAGGCACGGAAGCAAAGCTGAAGGAAATTGAGGCTGATATTAAATCCATCGTCAATACATCCGCAGAGTTTGCCCAAACATCACCACTGCCGGACCCATCCGAACTTTATACCGATGTGTTGATTTAAGGAAAGGCCCCTCCATGAGTATTCAAATTTTAATGCCCGCCTTAAGCCCTACAATGACACAAGGCAAATTGACCAAATGGCATGTGGCCGTGGGCGATGCTGTGAAATCCGGGCAAGTGATGGCCGAAATTGAAACCGACAAAGCCACCATGGAAGTGGAAGCTGTGGATGAAGGTATTATTGCCAAACTGCTGGTCACTGCTGGGACGCCTGATGTGCCTGTGAATACGCCCATTGCCTTGCTCGCTGAAGAAGGTGAAGATGTAGCCATTGTTGCAGCCGAAGCGCCAACAGCTGTATGTACACCTCAAGCTGACGCTAGCTTAACACCTTATTGCATTCCTGCCGCTCCAGCAGCGCCTGTAACAAGTGCCCCTGCCCTACCTTCCTATGATGGCCCCACCAGCACTGTGACTGTTCGTGAAGCTTTGCGCGATGCCATGGCCGAGGAAATGCGCCGTGACAAAGATGTATTCCTGATGGGTGAAGAAGTGGCTCAATACCAGGGGGCTTACAAAGTCAGCCAAGGATTGCTCGATGAATTTGGGCCCAAGCGTATTATGGATACACCCATCACAGAGCATGGGTTTGCTGGCATTGGCGTGGGCGCAGCCTTTTTAGGATTGAAGCCTATTGTGGAATTTATGACCTTTAACTTTTCCATGCAGGCAATTGACCAGATCATTAACTCTGCCGCTAAAACCCTCTACATGTCTGGTGGGCAAATGGGGTGCCCTATTGTTTTCCGCGGGCCCAATGGCGCAGCATCGCGGGTAGGTGCACAGCATTCCCAATGCTTTGCCTCCTGGTATGCCCATTGCCCAGGCTTAAAAGTGGTGAGCCCTTATGATGCTGCAAGCGCCAAAGGATTGCTCAAAGCCGCCATTCGTGACCCCAATCCAGTGATCTTTTTAGAACACGAATTGATGTATGGCCGTAGTTTTGAGGTACCAACGGACCCTGATTTTGTGATCCCCATAGGTAAGGCACGCATCGTGCGTGAAGGCACAGACGTGACCATCACTGCCTTTTCCATCATGGTAGGAAAAGCGTTGGAAGCAGCTGAGATTTTAGCCAGTGAGGGCATTCAAGCAGAAGTGATCGACTTGATGACCATTCGACCTTTGGATACGCAAACCATCGTTGAATCGGTGATGAAAACCAATCGCATCGTGAGCGTGGAAGAAGGATGGCCCTTTGCTGGCGTAGGATCAGAAATCAGCGCTGTTGTTATGGAGCAAGCCTTTGATTACTTGGATGCACCTGTGCACCGCGTGGCATCGGTGGATGTGCCTTTACCCTACGCAGCCAATTTAGAGCAATTGGCACTGCCACAAGTGGAGCATATTGTGAACGCTGTGAAGGCCGTAACCTATCGGTGAGTGTAATTTAAGGAGTCGAAGACTATGCCCATTTCCATTTTGATGCCAGCTTTAAGCCCTACTATGACAGAGGGAAAGCTTACCCGTTGGCTGAAAAAGGAAGGCGATACTGTCAAATCTGGTCAAGTGATGGCGGAAATTGAAACAGACAAAGCCACCATGGAAGTTGAAGCCGTGGATGAAGGCATTATTGCCAAAATTCTTATTCCTGGAAATACACCGGGCGTTAAGGTCAACGCAGCCATTGCAATTTTATTGGAAGAAGGAGAAACTCAGAAGGACTTAGAAGCCTATCTTTCTTCACTTGCCACCGTTTCAACCACACCCACTACGCCAGCCAAGAAACCTCAAGCAACTGTTATAGCGACTCTTACTGCACCTCAAGCCCCAGCCGCTCAATCTACAAGTGGACGCATCATGGCTTCACCTTTGGCTAAACGCATTGCGAGTCAAAATAATGTGGATTTAACACGCGTATCCGGCACAGGCCCCAAGGGCCGAGTGATCAAAGTGGACGTGGAAAGCGCGCTCGCCCGTGGGGTAGGTTCAGGATCCAAACAGGTGCGGGCACTTCACTATGGCAGCGATGGCATGCCCCCCTATAAAGCTCAGCCCGTAAGTGGCATGCGCCAAGTGATTGCGGAGCGATTGACCCTTTCCAAGCAAACCATCCCTCATTTTTATCTCACCATTGATGTGGAAATGGACGCTCTTTTGGCGCTGCGCGAGCAAATAAACCTTGCTCAAACTCAGGTTAAAGTTTCCGTCAACGACATGCTGGTGAAGGGCCTGGCCATGGCTTTACGGGCGACACCTCAGGCCAATGCAGCGTGGGCAGGCAACGAAATCCGTTATTATCAATCTGCGGATGTGAGTGTGGCTGTGGCCATTGAGGGAGGCTTGGTAACACCCGTGGTGCGACAGGCGGACGAAAAATCCCTTTTAGCCGTCTCTCAAGAGATTAAAGATTTAGCACAAGCCGCACGCACAAGTAAACTCAAGCCAGAAAATTGGACAGGCGGCACCGCCACGCTTTCCAACCTGGGTATGTTTGGTATCAAGCAGTTTGAAGCCATCATTAACCCGCCACAAGCCTGCATTTTGGCTGTTTCCGCATCTAAACGGGAACAGGTTGTTCGTGCCGGCGATCAAGTGGCTTTTGCCACTGTGATGAACTTGACGCTATCATGCGATCACCGGGTGATTGATGGCGTTTTAGGCGCACAATTATTGGCATGCTTGAAAGACATTCTTGAGAAAAAACCCGCAAGCATGCTACTTTAAAAAGACGCTTAATATACAACAATCTTTTTAAAGCAAGGAGCTTACTAATGAAAAAAATGACTTCCCTTAAAGTCGCGCTTATGTGCGCCCTTTCAACAAGCTCCATGAGCTTTGCCATGGATCCAGAAAGACCTACCCCACCGGACTCCCCCTCACATTCACGTTCGGGCCATGCATTTTCCACTCCCCCCGCTGCCGCTGCGCAGGCTACTGAAGTACTCGTTCGATCTGCTCAAAGAAAAGCGCTCACAGCAGCTGATGGCTGGCGGAAAACACTTTCTAGATTGGGAGTTGAAGGCACTCATCTGAATACCATTCTCAAAATGTTTGGGATTGACTTAACTGATGCGCAAATTGATACATTTGTAGGTTCATTTTTTGAGAATGATCAAACGATTCTGGGTACATTTAGTGAGTTCATTCAAAACATTAATGGGCAAATGCAGGCTGTTTTTGAGCAGTTAAATCTGGCTTTTGAGGCTGCAAACGAAACCGGGGAAGTGTTCGACTTAAATGCCGCTATCGTGGGTTTGCAGATTCCACCCGCTCAAGAGGCGGCGGCTCCAGATGATGGAGATTCTCACCTCGCTGCTGCTGCGGCGGCGGCTGCTGCAGAAAATACCAGATTGGACGCGATAGAGACAGAAGAAGAAGCTCAAGCAAAAGAGAAGCGATTGCAGCAAGATCAGCGTGACGAACAAATGGCTGCAGACGAAGCAGCCCGCTTAGCGGCACATCAGGAGCAACTGGAAACAGCAGAAGCAGATCGTAAAAAGGCTTTGGAGGCAGCTGAACAAGCCCGGCAAGCCGAAGCAGCGGAGCGTCAACGCCAATGGGATGAAGCCACTAGGATCAATTTACAGCAAGCAGCACGTGATAGGGCCGCACGTCAACAGCGCATGAAAACGGGGGCCCTTACACGAACAACCTCACTCGCAGTCCGGGAGGAAGATTCTCACTTAGCTGCTGCTGCGGCAGTTGCTGCTGAAGAAAATGCCAGATTGGACGCGATAGCAGCACGTGATTGGGCCGCACGTCAACAGCGCATGCAAACGGGGGTCCTTACACGAACAACCTCACTCGCAGTCCGGCAGCCAGAATACCATAAGCAGGAGGATGAGCTCGCCCGTAAGCTAGCAGAGCGGCAAAAGAATTTAGAAGAAGCGGAAGGGGCTGCACGCGCGCCAGCACAATCGCAACCGGTAGAGAGAAAAAAAGAAGCAGACCCAGTGGGGGAAGACGATGGGAGTGAGTCTGAGGTACAACCCGATCCACAGGGAACAAAGGGCGCAGCAGAGGAAGCTCATGAGCCAGAAGTTATGTCGGACGCAGCAGAGAAAGGTCATGAGCCAGAAGATATGTTGGGCGCAGAAGAGGAAGGTAATGTGTCAGAAGTTATGTCTAGCGCAGAAGAGGAAGGTGATGTGTCAGAAGTTATGCCGGGCGCAGAAGAGGAGCCTCAAGCTTCAGGGCACTCTGATGAGGATTCAACAATGGCTGAAGACTCCAACGCACCTACGGGGACTCAGCTTCCGCCCACTCTCGATATGCACGCACTGCCAGGCCAGACTAATTTTTGGAGTTGGCGTGTTGTGGCTCTGGCGTGTTTTGCAATAATGTATGGGAACTACCTTTTTCAAGATGACATGTCCAGAAAATCTTAATAGGGATTTGGTCTAAAACAACTTAAATGATCATACAGCCCCCTGTGCAATGCAGGGGGCTTAATCTTATAAAAAACCATACAAAAAATACTTCACTATTAACTATAATTATGCTATTTATTTAATCTGAGCTAAACACTAAAATTTTATTTAGGATTTAGAAAATGAAAAAACTTACCCCCCTTAATTTTGCACTTATTTATACTCTCTTCACAAGCTCACTGAGTTTTGCTGTCTCACAGAACTACGTTATGCAAGAAATTGGCAAAGATCCAGTTGAAGTCATTATGCCTCCAAAGTCGTATCGACATATGTCCATTGGTGAAATAGAAAGTTATATAGGTTTGGAAGCAATCATTCAAATTGCATCCTTTGTGATAAATTCTGCATGCAAAGGACATCCATATGCATTGCAGATCATGGAGGAATATCCAACTAGCCAACTACTCTCGAATTACCTCAATAAGATGGAGGAACATCCAACTAGCCAACTACTCTCATATTACCGCAATAAGATGGAGGAACATCCAACTAGCCAAATAGTCGGGTATTACCTCAATAAGTTTGAGTTAAGGATCTTTTCTGAAGACCTTGATTTCTCGGTGAATCCAGGATTTTGGATTAGAGATGACGACCGTCTCTTGGTGAGTCCAGGATTTTGGATTATAGAGCAAATAATGAGTAGAGCAAATCATGGAGATGCTGCTGCAATAGAGCTGCTAAGTACCTCTTGCCCGGATTAAATTTGGTGGGAATTTGTTTTGAGCCAAGCGAGGAGAAGGGATCATGCGCTCTTCTCCTCCTTTAACCCTCAAGTGAAACAAAGACCAGAAAATCTTAATAGGGATTTGGTCTAAAACAACTTAAATGATCATACAGCCCCCTGTGCAATGCAGGGGGCTTAATCTTATAAAAAACCATACAAAAAATACTTCACTATTAACTATGATTATGCTTTTTATGTAATCAAGCTTAAACATTAAAATTTTATTTAGGATTCAAAAAATGAAAAAACTTACCCCCCTTAATTTTGCACTTATTTGCACTCTCTCCGCAAGCTCACTTAGTTTTGCTAACTCACAGAACACTATTGCGCAAGCAACAGGCGAGGAATCAACTCTAGCCACTATGACCTCAACACAGCCTCAGCAAGTGAGCTTTGCTGAAATAAAAAATTATGTAGGTTTGGATGGAATCATTCACATTGCACGCTTTGTGGTAAATTCTGCACTCAACGGACATCAATATTCAGTGAACATGATGGAGGAGTATCCAACTGATCTACTACCCCCAGATTACATCAATTACTTAAAGCAGCATTCCGCAAACCGTGATCTTACGGTGAATCAAGCATTCTGGATTACAGAGCATTTAGTAAATAGAGCAATTCAAGGAGATGCTGCTGCAAGAGAGCTGATCAAAAAGGCTACTTTAGTCATGGGTGGCGGCTTATGGGAATATGCATATGAATCTCCTACGCCAGCAAAGCCAGCTTTAGAGGACAAAAGCTCTTGCCCGAATTAAATTTGGTGGGAATTTGTTTTGAGCCAAGCGAGGAGAAGGGATCATGCGCTCTTCTCCTCCTTTAACCCTCAACTGAAACAAAGAAATGCTGGGTTAAATGAATCATTTCGTCTGGTTGAAATGAAATAATGGGACAACCAGGCGGGAAAACGCCCACAATGTCCAAAAATATGATTATTTTTGCGAATAAATCAACTTTTAAATTCCTTCGTTTCGCATTTTTTATACAACTAAGGATATTTATACTTTTGTAGCAATGGTGAAAGTAACGTTTCCTGAGTATTCTCCAGAAGGGGCCATGGGGATATCCTTAGGATCCAATGAAACAGGAATTTCATGGGTGTGCTTTCCGGGCGCCACATCCTTCAAGTAAATCGTCTCATCCGATAAAACCACATGAGCTCCATTGACAAGGACCACGAGTCCCATGGTAACCGACCGATTGGCATGCTTTAAACGACCCTTATTTTCTAATGACGAAATGTAAAGCACCGCATTGTCTTCTGTTGTCTCTGTTTCCAGTGTGATCATATCAGTCAGAGACTGTTTGGCACCCCCAATAGAAAAATGCACAGGCTTATCTGTTGTTTTCACGTTTAACTTCTCATCCACATGATACACAAGTGCCAATGAGGCTTTTTCGTCAGATGACTTTGCCAGCTGAGTTAAAGATAAAATCATAGAACAAGACATCAACGCAACAACAGGAAACTTCATTTTTTTCTCCAATCTATATTTACGGGGGAACTTTTATCCCCCATTAAAACTTAAGTCCTCTAATCTACAGATAAGGCTCGTTTATATTTTTACAAGAGCGTAGCTTATACCTCAAAAATCTAGGCAATACAGGCTAAACCATATAATCCCAAGCACCAGCAAAAATAGAACCTCGTATGGCAAAACCCTATAATTGCGACACAAAGCCCTTACCCCACTTGGCCTCTCTGTAGAATCTAAAGGAGTGATTGTTTTCTCTTGACAAGAAAAGCCTTCTTGGGCTTTCTTGTCACAAGACGTCACACGTCCTTTTGGCGGAGTAGCTCAGTTGGTTAGAGCAGCGGAATCATAATCCGCGTGTCGGGGGTTCAAATCCCTCCTCCGCTACCAAGTTTTCGTAGATTATTGATATGAATTGCGCCCTGCAACACGTCATTATGCATATCTCCTATGCACAAACCTCCGCATTATTGTGTGTTAATGAAACTTGCCGTTGAGACGCCTTTGAAAAGGCTTCCCCATTTTAAAAAATGGAACTTTCTTCGCTTCCACATGAACCGCCTCCCCTGTGCGGGGATTGCGACCTTGACGTTCCCGGCGATCACGTACTGAAAATGAGCCAAACCCTCGAATTTCAACACGTCGGCCAGACATCAGCGTTGATTTAATTTCGAATAGAACACTATCTACAAATGATTCAATAAAAACTGGATCCATATTTTTATTTTCATTTTTAAGACAGTCAATAATTTCTGATTTATTCATTTTTCGATATTCTTTCTGTTTTACACTCAATAAGTTTATCTTTTTACTTCAGCTGTATTAATGAATATCAGATTTTTGTTGCGCTATTCAACAGTAATATTACAACCCTAACGTTAATTTCGAACTTCACCCATTGCGGCTAGAGAATGTCTTTGCTTTAAAAGCCCTGTCTAGGGGGACGCCTATTCATGTATTTTATAGAAATCACATCACGTATCAGGTAAAAAAGAATAATATTTAGCTCGTTATCAGAGGAGAAAGGAAGCTGACGCCTTGATTGTAGTGTGGCAAAGCACGAATTAAACCCATTGATCTCACCCTTACCGATTCAGATTTTTGTTGTGCTGTTTAACAGCAATATTGCAACCCTGACGTTAATTTCGAACTTCGCAGAATGAAGCCCAAAATTATCTTCTCTTTTATGCCCCTGGACAGAAAACGACCATTCATGTATTTCATAAAAATCATGAGACATATTCTAGAAAAAAAAGCACGCTATTTAGCTCGTTATCGAGGAACAAAGGAAGCTGATGCATTGATTGGTGGATTTGTAGAG